>CAZIDB010000125.1:0-11722 GCA_964537965.1 uncultured Melioribacter sp.
TGTTCTAGAATAGCTGTGGGAGGTGTTGTTGTGGAATCAATGTTATTCAGTTCAAAAGAAAGTTTCTTGTAAGAACCGAATATTCTTTTACAATTCCTGCAATATTCAAGATGAGCTTCAAGTTCAGCTAATTCATGTTCTGTAATTGTCTTGTCAAGAAATTTATTAGCTATTTCATGAATATTCTCACAGGTCATGCTCAAATCCTTTTGCTAACTTTTTTCTTGCAGAAAACACAAATTCAATTATTGATTGTTCGGAATATTCAGGCATCAAATCGGAAACCTCTCCGTATTTATAACCCTCAATATCGTGAAGTACGAAAGCAATTCTTTCCTCATCCTCAAGTCCGTTAATCAGGTTTTCAAGTTTCTTATTCCTTTGATCAGTTGGGGTAGTACCGGGGGAGTTTTGATTTTTGTTTTTATGTTTGCTATTCCTGAACAATTCCAGGTTTTTATAGATTGCTATACCATGAAGCCATGCTGTAAAGCTTGTATCGCTTCTGATCTGTTTTAAATTTTGCCAGGTATGATTAAAAATTTCTCCGGTTATTTCAGCAGCCATCTTTTGGTTGTTAAGCAACCTTAAACTTAGCAAATAAATATTGCCAAGGTTTAGTTCAACTAATTGCAGGAAAGAGTTTTTATTTCCCTTTTGTGCGCTTGCAATAAGATTAACTATATATTTGCTGTCAGGGCTGCCCATCTATTGTCAACTTTTAATTTAAGAGAAATGTTTCAAATCTTAAGACTAAAGAACACTTCCAAATATTTCATTGAAAATATATAAACGAATTTAGCAACTTACAATCATTTACTGAGAATGAATTCAATTCGTTCGAGTTTACCATCTATATTATTTCTTGGCTGAATCCTAAAAATTTTACTCAGTAATGGATAAACATCAATGTTGTATAAAGTACCGGTTAAAAAATTCTTTTTGAAATGAGGACCAATTGCGTAAAAAATTCCGTGCATATCTATTTCAGTATTATCATAACCATGGTCGCCGCCAAAAGCACGTTTTGTAATATTGCTTTTTGCTTCATTATCGTAAAGTGTCCATCCAAGATCTGCAACTACAACGAGTGAGTAAATAAGAGGATTTTTTGAGAAGTGCAGGTATTCCGGCATTTCATTTTTCTTAAATACTCTAAAATGGTTTTCAGCTTTTTTAAGTGATTGATAAACTTCTTCCAGTTTTTCTGCAGGCGGTTCAATCATCATTATAGGTCCTCCGCCATTTATCTTACATTTTACATCAAAGAAATTTTCAACATTTATTGTTCTGTCTTTGCTAATATCAGTCATCCCATGGTCAGAAAGGAGAATGATATCAACGCTATCTGCCATATTAATATCTTTCAGTCGTTTATATAAATGTCCCACAAGGCTGTCTAATAAATGAATGGCGTTGTTAATCTCAATACCGGTTGTTCCAAAACGATGGCCTCTGGAATCAGTTTCATGAAAATATAGTGTTAAAAAATGTGGGCGTTCCTTATATGGCAGTTGAAGCCAGTTAATAACTCCATCTATTCTTTTACCATAGTCAAGATTGTGTTCATATTTTTTATAATAAGTTGGATGTCTGTACGAAAGTGTTACTTCTGAACCCGGCCAGAAAAAACTTGCTGTTTTAATTCCTTGTCTTTCAGCAGTTTCCCAAAATGCTTCTCCCTGGTACCATTTTGCATCGCGAACAGAAACAGTATCACTTATTCCATAACTCATATTTTCAAATGGATCTTCGAATTCATTCTGTATTATGCCATGGTTCTCAGGATACATTCCGGTAATAATTGAAAGATGATTAGGAAAAGTTTTTGATGGAAACGTAGGTTTAAATGATAAGGCTTTTACTCCATTTGTTTTAAAAAAATCAAGATTTGGCGTTATTCCTCTGTCTGGGTAATCCCATCTGTATCCATCAAACGAAACAAGGATTACGTAAGGTTCACCTGCTTTTACCTTAACGGCTGTAAGTGAATAAAACGAAAAGATTATTAAAAGATAAAATTTGAAAGAATATCTTGTCTGCATAGCATTTCTGAAAGAATTAATAAAAAGTTAATGGTAAAAATAAAAAAAAATACTTTACTTTTGAAAAATTTGCTTCTAATTTATGTGGCGATTCTTAGAAAATTTGTATCACTAAAAAAATAATAACACGGATTTTCAATTTTTCTGTAAAATATACTTCCCTTATGCCTAAGACAACATCAAAAAATATTTTCTGTATCCAAATAAACAAATGTAGTTCAATTGTATTTTCATAATTAATAAGGAGAAATTTATGAGTCTATTTACAAAAAGGTTCCTAGTTCCTTTCCTCTTTATTTTGCTTAGTCAGGTTGCTCTGTATGCTCAGGGTATAACAACTGCAGCAATGAACGGAGTAGTTACTGACAAAGATGGAAGCCCGCTTGCAGGAGCTACAGTAATTGCTCAGCATATTCCATCAGGAACGGACTTTGGAACAACAACCCGTTCAGATGGCAGGTTTAATTTGTTAAACCTTCGTGTTGGCGGACCTTACACGGTTAAGGTTACATTTATTGGTTACAAAACAGAAACGCAGGAAAATATTAATCTTGCATTAGGTCAGAATTTAAAAATTGATTTTAAATTACCTGACGAGCAGGTGGAACTTAGTGGTGTAACCATTGTTGCAGAAAAAAGTGCTGTATTAAGCCAGAGTAGAACAGGAGCAGCTCAAAACGTTTCTTTAAAAGAAATTGACGCACTTCCGACTACTACAAGAAGTTTCCAGAATTTTGCAAAACTATCACCTATGTTTAGTGGAAGTAACTTGCAGGCAGCAGGTAGAAAATCTAGCTACAATAACATCCAGATTGATGGAACACAGTATAACGATTTGTTTGGATTGGGAAGCACAGGAACACCTGGCGGTCAGTCAAATACAAATCCTATAAGCTTGGATGCTATACGTGAGTTCCAGGTTAACGTTGCACCTTTTGACGTAAAGATGAGCGGGTTTACCGGCGGTGGAATCAATGCAATTACTCGTTCAGGAACAAACAACTATTCCGGTTCAGTTTATTTCTATGGAAGAAATGAAAGCTTTGTCGGAAAAAATCCGACAACATTCGAATCTGATTATCCTGAATTTACAGATTATCAATATGGTTTCAGGGTTGGTGGGCCGATTCTTAAAGATAAACTTTTCTTCTTTGTTAATGGCGAATTAACTGCTAACTCTCAGCCACAGAAGCAAACAGCATTGCTTAATGGTTTTGGCGGTAAAACAATTGCCGAATTAAAAGCATATGCCGATCAAATGAAAAGCGAATTGGCAAAAAGAGGTTATGATGCAGGAAATTATGATGACGTAACTTTCGAACAGCCTAGTTCTAAGATATTCTTACGTTTTGATTATAACCTTGCAACGAACCATCAGTTAACATTGCATTATAATTTAGTTGATGCTTCATCGGATAAATATTATAACAGCAGATCAGCATCAACTTTACTTTTCAGCACTCAACCTTATGAAATGACTAATACAACAAATAATATTGTTGCACAGTTAAACAGTACTTTCGGCAATGACATGTCAAATGAATTGATTGCCGGTTTTACTTCAATCAGAGATAAAAGAAAAGGTAAGTCTGCAGATGTACCTGAAGTTAGAATAGCAGAACTAAACACCACTTTCTATATGTATGCCGGTCCTGACAGATTCTCATCAGCAAACTCACTTGACCAGGATATCTTTGAGATAACAGACAACTTCAGTTACTATTACGGAGACCATACATTTACAGTAGGTACACATAATGAATTTTTCTCATTTAAAAACCTATTTGTCCGTTCATTCTTCGGATATTACAATTATACTAGCTTAGATAATTTCATTAATAATATTCCATCATATTATCAACACGTATATTCAAGAGGTGGTGATCCTGCTGCATCATTCAGTGTTGCTCAGTTTGGATTTTATGCACAGGATGAATGGGTAGTTTTGCCAACATTAAAACTTAATATTGGTTTAAGAGTAGATATTCCTACTTTCCCGGATAAACCTGCTAATAATGATTTAGTATCATCAAGTTTTCCTGGATATAGCACAGAAAATATACCTAGCGGAAATCTTTTATGGTCCCCCCGTGTTGGATTCAACTGGGATATTTTTGGTGACAGAACAACACAGTTAAGAGGCGGCGTTGGTATTTTTACAGGTCGTGTCCCTTATGTTTGGTTATCCAACAATTTCGGAAATACAGGAACAACCCTTGCTGAAGTATCATTCTCAAATACTTCAAACGCAAAAACATTCCCGTTTATTGTTGATCCTAATAACCAGATGGTTGCTGGTGATTCAAGAGACGTTAACGGATTGTTAGGTGCTCCAAAAGTAAAATCTGAAATTGATCTTGCTGATCCTGATCTGAAATTGCCTCAGTTGTTAAGATTCAATTTTGCAGTTGACCAGGAATTACCTGAAGGTATTGTTGGTACTGCTGAATTCTTGTATAGCAAGACAATGAATGATATGATTTATCGTAAACTTAATATTAAACCATCAACAACAAATGATGCTATTGATGGAAGACCTATATATGGTGGAACTGATGCTAAAGATGATAAATTCTATGATGTCCTTGAGTTATATAACACCAGTGAAGGTTATCAGTATGATTTAGTATTCCAGGTACAGCGTACCGTTCCATTGGGTCTGTCTTTTAATGCCGGTTATAAATATGAAGTTGCAAAAGATATGAACAGCGTTGGTTCTTCTCAGGCTGCTTCACAGATGAACTATAATGGTATTGATTTAGATCCTAACAAACCTAAATTAACGACTTCAAGTTATGAAGTTCCAAACAGAATCTATGCTTCTGTATCCTATACAGAGGAATTCTTTGAAGGTGCTCCAACAACTATTTCATTATTCTACAATGGTCAGAATGGTTCTCCATATTCATGGACGGTAAGCGGTGACGTTAATGTTGATGGATTCAGCTATAACGATCTATTCTACATTCCCAGAAACAGTGATGAAATATTGTTAGGTACTATCAATAAAACAACAAAAGAATTTGTACCATCTACAAAAGAAGGTACAACCTGGGCAGACCTTAATGCCTTTATTGAAAATAATGAATACCTTAAAGAAAACCGTGGTAAAATTGCTGAGAGAAACGGTGCTAATGAACCTTGGAGAAATTATTTCGATATGCGTATTACCCAGGATATCCCTGATTTCTTAGGCATTGGACACTTTCAGGTTTCCCTTGATATTCTGAACCTTCTTAATTTAATGAACAAAGAATGGGGAAGAATTGAATATTATCCATATACTTATTACATCGTGACCTATCAGGGCAGAGTAACACATAACGGAGTAGCAAATAAACCAGTTTACAGTTTTTCTAAACCAACAAATAATACACCTTTTGCCTATGATGATTTACTTTCACGCTGGCAGATGCAGTTTGGTATTCGTTATAGTTTCTAAAGAAATTATTTCTTGATCTTTTTGAACCCCGGTTATGCCGGGGTTTTTTTTACTCGTCAATGGTTTTCAATTAAAAATTCTTTTGTTAGTTTGTAACTTAAAAAGTGAGCAATTATGAATGATAGTCTCTTCAGCAAAATAAAAAACATTAAACTTCTTATAACTGATGTTGACGGAGTTTTAACCGATGGCGGTCTTTATTATACAATTGAAGGTTTGGTAATGAAGAGATTCCAGGTAAAAGACGGAATGGCTGTTCACTTATTAAGGGAAAAGGGAATTGAAGTTGCAATTGTAAGCGGAGATGCTTCCGATATTGGTGTTGTAAGAGGGCAAAGACTTGGGATTGAATTAATCTACAAGAGTATCTCCGACAAAAAACAGACGATTGAAGAAATATGTAAGATAAAAAATATTTCCTTTGATAATATCGCATACATAGGCGATGATGTTAATGATGTTGAAGCAATGAAATCTGTTTCTATAAGTGCAGCACCTGCCGATGCTGCTGTGGATGTACTTGAAATTGTAGATTACCGCTGTGAAAAAAAAGGCGGCCAAGGTGCTTTCCGAGAATTTGCTGACTTTTTAATATCAAATATTTAATGGAGTGAGAATGAAAACTCTTTTGTTGATCATTGCATTTTCGGTACTTATTTTTTCTCAAACCAAATATGAAAAAGTTAATCATGAGATTTTAAAAGGAAATTTTACTATTGCCGCAAAGATGATTGATTCCGTAATTTTCCATAATGTTAGTCTTACTGAAGTTGAAAAATTTGATCTTGAATTCCAAAAAGACAGGTTGAATAGAATCAGGCTGGACTTCAGTAAAAACAATAATGATATTCTCACCTATGTAAAAAAATATTACCCTGATGCTGATGAGAAGTTGCTGCAAAAGTGGGAGGACAATAAAGTTCTGGAAATGATGGTTGTTGATGGTGAGAAAAAATATTTTGCCAGGGCCGCTTCAAACATTTTTTTAATTGATAAAGAAGCCAAAGCTAAAAAACAGAGCATTGATGGTAACAAGGTTGATGAACTGGACAAATTTTGTGAGGAAATAATTCCCGGAATAATCTCAAATTCTGTTAATTCCAAAACTCGTTATGTTAATCCGTTGAAACTGAAATTGAAATATTCTTTAACAGTTGACCCAAATGTTGTTCCTGATGGTGAGGTTATCAGATGCTGGCTTCCATATCCAAGAGAAATCAAAAACAGGCAGGAAAACATTAAACTGAATTCTATAAGTGAACAGGAATATATAATTGCTGATAATAAAAACCTTCAGAGGACTATCTATGTTGAGAAGAAGACAGTTAAAGATCAACCGACTGTATTCCATATGGAATTGGAATATACTTCTTTTGCCTATTATTCAAATGTGCAAGCAGATGAAGTAAAAGATTATGATGTTAACTCAGACTTGTATAAAATATTTACAACAGAAAGACAGCCTCATATTGTTTTTACAGATAGAATAAAAGAAGTATCAAAACAAATTATCGGTGAAGAAACCAATCCTTATTTAAAAGCAAAGAAAATATTTACCTGGATTAGCCAAACCAAACCCTGGGCTGGTGCAAGAGAATATTCTACCATTGAAAATATATCCGATTACATTTTAAGAGAAGGACATGGCGACTGCGGAATTAAGACCTTATTATTTGTTACACTTTGCCGTTACAACGGAATACCGGCCAAATGGCAAAGCGGATGGATGCTTCATCCGGTAGAAGTTAACTTACATGATTGGGGTGAGGTATATTTTGAAGGATACGGCTGGGTGCCTGTAGATCAATCCTTCGGAATACAGAATTTATCTGATGAAAAAGAAAAGTACTTTTATTTGGGCGGATTGGATCAATACAGGTTAATTGCAAATGATGATTATTCTCAGCCTTTATTCCCGGCAAAGATTTATCCCCGCAGCGAGACGGTTGATTTCCAGCGTGGTGAAGTTGAATGGCGCGGCGGCAACCTGTACTTTAATAATTGGGATTACCATATGGATGTAGAATACGAAGAGATTGAGAACAAATAATTTATAACGAACTACTGGTTTTAATTATAAAATCATTTATAATTTCGTTCAATACTATACTGAAGTTTGGCTCGTTAGATTCAATTACTTTTCTCTCAGTATGTTTATGGTGAGGAAATGATTTTAATTCTCTATGATGAGGTGAGTTATCATACCTAAAAAGTAATTTTCCTTCATTGTTTTGATAATGATAGCTGTAAGTATTCTTTTCAACCTTATTACTTACTTCCAGATATTCCATAAAAAATAATTTTGAATCATCAACAAAAAGAATTTCACCATGCAATAAACCAACATTTGATGATCGTTGTTCTTTTTTAAGTTCAGTCGATAGAATTAATGGATGCCTTAATGAATCATCCAAATCATCAAAGTACTTCTTAAGAAACAAGTTTGACCTCAGTTAATTTCCTGTAATCTTCAGTAAGTTTCTTTAAGATTTTTATTTCAGAAGCCCAAATCATGACTTCCATGTCATCACCTGCTTCTCCTGCTTCATATTTTTTTAGAAACTGTTTAGAGGATATTTTATTTTTTGTTTCAAATTCCGAAAGTTTTTTTTCAGTAAGCTTTATTGATGATTTAATAATTTCTATTTCCCTTTGCAAGGCACCTGCAACTAATTGAATACTAGTTTTATCATTTAACTTAATCTCTTGCATCTTTTTTCTCCTAATTTCAAAAGAAATATCATAACAATTAATTTCTTTTTCAAGCTAATGACTTAGATAATTAATATTGTAACATACACGATTTCTTCAATTCCTTAATAAGATGCAAAGTTTCCTCAACATCTTTCTTATAATTCCCATTCATCAACTTCTTTATTACAGCGCTGCCAACAATTACTCCGTCACAATATGGAGAAATTTGTTTTATGTTATCCGGTGAAGAAATTCCAAATCCAACAAGCATTTTATTCTTAACAATTGAATGAGTCGATTTGAGAGAGTTCAAAGTCTCATCGGAAAATTCTTTTCGAATTCCTGTCGTTCCTATTACACTTACGCAATAGATAAAACCTTTACTTCTCTTATCAACTTCCATGATTCTGTCTTGAGTAGATGTTGGGGTTGTTAAAAGCACAACATCCAGATCATTCTGTTCTTCAAAGAATGAATCGTATTCTTCAAGTGGCACATCAGGAATTATTAATCCATCAGCACCGGCTTGTTTTGCATCTCTGAAGAAATTATTCTTACCATAATTTAAGATCGGGTTTGCATATCCCATAAACACAATTGGTTTATCATTTTTGCTTTTGATTTTTTCTGTGTAAGAAAGCACATCTTTTATGCTAACTCCATTTTGAATAGCAATATGAGATGAATGCTGAATTACTGGCCCATCTGCAAGCGGATCACTAAAGGGAATTCCAATTTCAATAATATCGGCTCCGGCATCAAATACCTTGCAGGCTAAATCAACAAACTTATGTTTGTCAGGAAATCCTGCCGTCAGAAAGATAGATAGTACTTTTTCATTTTCATCATTAACAGATTGAATATGCTCTTTTAAATTCACCATAATAAATTACAACTCAACATTTTTAATTATTGTATTTAAATCCTTATCACCTCTGCCGCTTATGTTTACAACTACAATTTCATCCTTGTTAGTAAGCGGCATAAGTTTATTGAGATGAGCGACAGCATGAGCGCTTTCAAGTGCAGGAAGAATGCCTTCGGTTTTTGCCAGCAGAATAGTTGCGTCCAATGCTTCTTTATCGGTAATTGAAAAATATTGGACACGTTTCAAATCTTTAAGCAAACTATGTTCAGGTCCAACTCCGGGATAATCAAGTCCGGCAGAAATTGAATATACTTCCGATACCTGCCCGTTTTCATCCTGGATTAGGTAGCAATACATTCCCTGGAAAATTCCTTCTTTGCCAAGAGATAATGAAGCACAATGTTTGTCTGTGTTCAAACCAAGTCCGGCAGCTTCAACTCCAACAAGATTGACAGATTTATCATCTATAAACGGATAGAAAATTCCCATTGCATTACTTCCACCACCAACACAGGCAACAATGTAATCAGGTAATCCATTTTCTACTTTTAAAATTTGTTCTTTAACTTCAATTCCTATTACAGATTGGAAATCTCTGACAATCATGGGGTAAGGGTGCGGGCCAACTACAGAGCCAATTATGTAATGAGTATCTTTAACATTAGTAACCCAATCGCGAATTGCTTCATTGGTTGCATCTTTTAAAGTTTTGCTTCCGGATGAAACAGGAATTACCTCTGCTCCCATCAACTTCATTCTGAATACATTAAGACTTTGTCTTTCAACATCGGTTTCTCCCATATACACAACACATTTCAATCCAAATTTGGCGCAGACAGTGGCGACTGCAACACCATGCTGACCTGCGCCTGTTTCTGCAATTATTCTTTTCTTATTTAATCGCTTGGCCAATAAAACCTGTCCAAGTGCATTGTTTAATTTATGAGCACCGGTGTGGCATAAATCTTCACGCTTAAGATATATTTTAGCTTTTCCAAAATACTCTGTTAAACGTTCTGCAAAAGTTAACGGAGTCTCTCTGCCATTATAGTTTTTTTGTAAATCATTTAGCTCTTCTATGAATTGAGCATCATCTTTAACAGAAAGATAGAGAGATTCTAACTCATTAAGAGCAGGAATTAATGTTTCCGGGACAAACTTACCGCCGAAGATTCCGAATTTTCCTTTTGCATCGGGATAATTATAATTTATTTCTCGCATAGTAATTTCAATTCTTTATCTACAATTGGAGCAAGCTGCTCAAGTTTATCTAATAGTTTCTTAAATGTTTTTGGTGTAAGCGATTGATAACCATCTGACATAGCATGTTCCGGATCGTGATGAACTTCTATAATTAAACCATCTGCGCCTGCTGCAACTGCCGCCATAGACATTGCAGGTACTTTTTCCCATATTCCAATTCCATGTGAAGGATCTACAATTATAGGAAGGTGAGTGTGCTTTTTAATTACCGGAACTGCATTAAGATCCAGAGTATTCCTTGTATAGGTCTCAAAAGTTTTTATTCCGCGTTCACATAAGATGACATTAAAGTTACCATTTGACACAATATATTCAGCACTCATAAGCAATTCTTCCATAGTAGCAGCCATTCCTCTTTTCAACAGTATTGGTTTTTTAATTCGGCCGCATCTTTCAAGCAAGCTATAATTCTGCATGTTTCTTGCGCCAATCTGAACAATGTCGGCTACCTCTGCAACTAATTCCAAAGTATCGCTATCCATTGCTTCGGTAACAATTTTAATATCAAATTCTTTCTTAGCCTCAGCAAGAATCTGCAATCCTTTTTCTTTTAAACCCTGAAATGAGTATGGGCTGGAGCGCGGTTTATATGCACCGGCACGGAAAAAGTTTATTCCCATCTCTTTAAGCTTTCCGGCAATTGTAAAAATCTGATCTCTGTTTTCAACTGAACATGGTCCGGCAATAATTCCAAGTTCCTTTCCACCGATTGAATGTTCTCCAAATTGAATAACACTATCTTCGCTTTTAACCTCGCGGCTTACAAGTTTATATTTCTTGCTTACACGAAGTACTTCTTCAACAAAATCCATTAATTGAAATTCTTCTTCATCAATTGCTTCTGTTGGACCTGTTAGTCCAATAGCAAGTTTTTGTGAACCTACAATGATATGAGGTTTACAACCTACCGCATAGATTTTCTCTTTCACTTTTTCAACATTTTCCTGCGGTGCATTAACGTCCATTATAATTACCATTTTGAACTCCTTAGTTGTTCTATTTTATTAAAAAATTCTTTCACTTTAGTTTTATCTTTCCTGCCGGGTGTCAATTCAAGTGATGAAGAAACATCAACAGCCATAGGTTTTATATGCCGGTAAATATATTCAACATTTGCAGATGATATACCTCCTGCAAGAATTATTTTATCGAGTAAAAATTCGGGAATAACATCCCAGTTAAATTTTTCACCGGTTCCACCAAATTTATCCTGCGAGTGCGTATCAAACAGGGGAACAGCGTTTGAGAAATATTTAATGCTATCAAAATCGAATGAATCATTTATTCTAAATGCTTTAATAACATTTCTATCTATCTTATCAGCATTCTCCGGATTTTCATTCCCATGAAGTTGTACATAGTCTAAGTGTAAAAACTCTGCTGATTTATTTATCATTTCCGGTTCTTCAT
>CAZIDB010000125.1:11822-13945 GCA_964537965.1 uncultured Melioribacter sp.
ACATAGTCTAAGTGTAAAAACTCTGCTGATTTATTTATCATTTCCGGTTCTTCATCTACGAACACACCAACCTTAGCAGTGCCAGGTGAAAGTTGTTTAATTATTTCTTCAGCTTCATCAAAGGAAACATAACGTTTGCTGCCTCTATAAAAGATAAAGCCCAGGTAATCTGCGCCGCAGCTTTCACACAATAAAGCATCTTCCGGATTAGTAATACCGCAGATTTTAACTTTCACTTTTACACCAGCTTTTTAGTTCTGAAAGTTTAGTATCTATATTATTCCGCATTAATAATTCGCCTACAAGAACTGCATTAACGTTGGCGTCTTTTAATTTCCTGATGTCCTTTTTGCTGCTTATCCCGCTTTCGGAAACCACAACAATATTATCCGGTAAAAGCTTTTTTAACCTGAGTGTTGTATTTATGTCTGTTGCAAAGTTCTCAAGGTTCCTGTTGTTTATCCCGATTAACTTATTAATTCCAAAATCAATTTTATCCAATTGATTTTCCGAATGAAGTTCGAGAAGTACTTCAACGCCAACATTGAAAGCTGTTTTGCTTAATTCTTTAATTCTTGATTTGGACAAAGCTTCGGCAATCAGAAGAATGACATCAGCGCCGCTTGCTTTAGCTTCGTAAATCTGGTGTTCATCGATGATAAAATCTTTTCTAAGAAGCGGCTTGGATTTTATTGCTGCAATCTCCTGTAAAAATTTTATATCACCCTGGAAGAATTTCTTATCAGTTAGAATTGAAATTCCGTTAACGTCATTGCGGAAATAACTTTCAGCAATTTCAAGGTGATTGAAATTTTCTCTTATCAAACCTTTTGACGGACTTGCCTTTTTGACTTCTGCAATTATAGAAAGATTTTTATCGGCAGAAATACTGTTAAAAAGGCTCCACCCGATATTTGAGAAAAAGGGAGAAGCCTCAAAATCTTTAAGCGAATACTTCCTTTTAACCGAAGATATTTCCTTTTGCTTTTGCTTAAGTATTTTAAATAGTATGCTCAAGAAAATTTCTCCCCGATTTTTTTTAGCTCATTTAATTTCTTTAATGCGTTACCGGAAAAAATTGATTCCTCGGCAGCATCCCGGCATTTATTTATATCATATGAATAACCTGCCGAATAAAGTGCAACAGCAGAGTTGGCAGCCACCACGAAAAATGCGGGTGTTCTTTTCCTGTTTGTGAATAAATCTTTAATCAATTCTGCATTGTATTTCGGTGAGTCTCCTTTGATGTCCTTCAATTTCAATTTGGGATAACCAAATGTTTCATTGGAAATTTTATACTTATGCAAGTCGGTTTCAAGATTAAACTCATTTACATCCGTATCTTCACATAAAGAAATTTCATCCATCTTATTGCCGGTACAAACAAAGCAAACCTTCTCCATTTCAAGATGCTTTACAGCTTCAGACATCAGCTTTGAGGATTTGTTATTGTAAACACCTATCAATTGCTTTTTTGTACCTGCCGGATTTGTAAGCGGGCCCAATAAATTAAATACAGTTTTAATACCAAGTTCTTTTCTAACTATAGCTGCATATTTCATGGCAGGGTGAAAATTGGGTGCAAAGAGAAAACTAATTCCGACTTTATTCAATGCCTGTTGTGTTTGCTCTGCGTTAAAATTAATATTTACTCCAAGTTCTGCAAGCACGTCTGCACTACCGGAGTTGCTGGAAATGGAACGGTTACCATGCTTCGCAACTTTTATTCCTGCTCCGGCTACAACGAATGCAGCCGCAGTGGAAATATTAAACGTCCCCGAATAATCTCCGCCTGTACCGCAAACATCAATTAAATCATTTATTTCTGTTTCAATTCTGATGCTTTTGTTTCTCATTGCCTGCGCAAAGCCTGCAATCTCAATGGCTGTTTCACCTTTGGCTTTAAGTGCAATTAAAAATGCAGCAAGTTGTGAGTTGTTTACTTTACCTTCCATAATGCTTTCCATTGAAGAAATGGATTCTGCAAAGGTAAGATTTTCCTTCTCAATTATTTTTTCAATAGTAGATTTTATCATAAGCTTAACCAGTTATGTATTATCCTTTCGCCTTCAGTTGTTAAAATAGATTCCGGGTGAAACTGAATTCCTTCGATAGGGTATTGT
>CAZIDB010000126.1:0-13590 GCA_964537965.1 uncultured Melioribacter sp.
GATACCAGTTTAATGTTGGCGGATTAGTATAAATTGTAGGATTACCAACAGGCCATGAAGCAATTGGAATCGGACCTCCAATTTCATAGCTAATCTTATATTCATAAGCGCCAATATCAACTGTTCCATCAAGTATTCTTTCATTACCATCTAAATCAACCGCAGTAGTCATCCAAGTTGCATTTAAACCAGCATCAATAAGAGGAGAAGAATCTGAAATATGAAAATCTTCTGCATCAGCATCCACAAAAAGTGGATCATCAATAATAATGTTTGATCCAGTGACCGCAGGTGTTGTACAAGTATTACTAAAACTAAAAGCTGAACCGTCGGTTTGGTAATTTAAACCATTATTGAAATATATGATGCTATTAACTACAACGGAATTACCTCTGCATCTTACACCAGCACCGTTTGGGGCAGTATTATTTATTACAGTACAGTTTTCAATACTACCCGCACTCCAAATATTTATACCACCACCATAATTGGCTGAAGTATTCGAATAAACAAGACAATTTCTTGTTGTTCCACCATTTAACATACGAACTCCTCCCCCATATCCCGTAGAAGAGTTTTGATACGCTAAATTATGGGAAATGATACAATTAGTAACCAATCCATTATTGTTCTCAATCGCAACCCCACCACCATCTCGTGCTTGACTGTAGCTAATAAAACAATTCTGAACTGTACCACCTGACATTCTAATATTTACGCCACCACCAAAACCATTTGGATTATATCCCCTGGTAATAGTAAATCCATCAACAATTGCAGTTAGGTTGTCAAGCGAAATACAAAGTCTTTCTAAATTACCATCAATAATGGTAACTTCTGGCCCATTTTGACTTATAATTGTAATTGCCTTTGTTATCATTAAAGTAGAAGTTAGCACATAAGTTCCAGGCTCAACCAAAACAATATCCCCGGCTTCGGCAGCATTGATTGCTGTTTGGATGTTTCCACCTGCTGAAACAACGTGTGTATCTGCAAATGTAATTGATGACATTGAGCATATGGATAACAGTAGGATAACGAAAGAGAATATTAGTTTTACTCTTTTCATAAGCGCCTCTCATTTATAAAATTAAAATCACATTCAAAATGTATTGCCCCATTTAAATCTCGTCTATCCAATCAAGGTTTTAGACAAAGGAACAATACAAAATTTATTATTCAATTAAAAATATTTGCAAACACAAAAAACAGATTTAAATCCAGACTATTCTGATATTCAATAGGATCGTTTTTAGAAACGAAATATTTTGTTTTTAACCTTTGAAAACAAAATAGTGATATATCAAGATAAAAGACTGAATATAATCCTCATTTAACCTCTCAATGGTTATCTAATAGAACCAGAAAAACTAAATACAAGGGACGAATAAAATTCGTCCCTTATTCGGAGGTTAGAAAAGGTTTTTGAAATTCAAATTCCTTTTCTCCTTTCTGCATTAAGATTAGGAGTTAATCAAATAACTTCCGCCAATTAACCTCAATAATGCCTAATAAACATTGCAAATGTTAAGCCTGTACTTTGCAGGCAAAATAGTTGAATTTCAAAATATATTATCTGAAAATGTGGATCATTTTAATAATATGGTAAGAAATGAGGCAGGAGATGTTAGGTATTATCTGATTAGGGTGTTTGGAATTTGGTGAAATATTCTAAGCCGAATTAACTGTAAATCCTTATATTTACAGGCAATTTATTATCTCTTTATACTGGAGTATTATATGACCGAAAAATCTAATCTTGAGAATTTATGTATTAATACCATCAGGTTTCTTGCAGTGGATGGAGTTCAGAAGGCTAACTCAGGGCATCCGGGAATGCCAATGGGTTGCGCACCAATTGCCTATTCTCTTTTCACCAAACAGATGAAACACAATCCGGCAAATCCTAACTGGATTAATAGAGATAGATTTATTTTGTCTGCCGGACATGGAAGTATGCTTCTGTATTCCATTTTGCATTTGGCCGGCTACAATTTACCTCTTAATGAATTGAAAAGATTCAGACAATGGAATTCGTTAACCCCAGGCCACCCGGAATTTAAACATACTCCAGGTGTTGAAACTACAACCGGTCCCCTTGGTCAAGGTTTTTCAAACGCAGTTGGAATGGCAATAGCACAGAATTATCTTGCTTCAGTTTTTAATAAAGAAAATTTCAAACTGATTGATCATTATATTTATGTAATTGTAAGTGACGGCGATATGATGGAAGGAATTTCTCACGAAGCGGCTTCTCTTGCAGGTCACCTTAAGTTGAATAAGCTGATTGTATTTTATGACTACAACGGGATTTCAATTGACGGTGAGACTAAACTTTCGTATTCCGATGATGTTTACAAAAGATTTGAAGCATACGGATGGAACGTGCTTAGAGTTGAAGATATTAATAACTTAACTGAACTTAATAATCAAATTGAAATTGCAAAAGCTGAACAATTTAAACCGACAATAATAATAACTAAAACACATATTGGATTTGGCAGCCCAAATAAACAGGATAAATCTTCATCTCACGGTTCACCATTGGGAGTAGATGAAGTTAAAGCGACAAAGAAAAATCTTAACTGGGTAAGTGAAGAAGAATTTGTTGTTCCTGCTGAAGTAAGTGATTTCTTTAGCAAAGAAAAAAATAATGGTGAAGAAGCAGAACAAAAATGGAATAAATTATTTAATGAGTATTCTGCTAAATATGAAAAAGAAGCTAAACAGCTTTTAGACTGGAAGAACAGCGATTACGGTGATGAATGGAAAAACTTTATCCCGGTTTATAATGATCCATCCAAGAAAATATCAACAAGGTCTGCAAGCGGGCAGGTTCTTAATGCGATTGCGCCGCACATCCCGGCTTTAATTGGCGGTTCTGCAGATCTGGCTCCGTCTAATAATACTTACCTTAAAGAATACAAACCGTTTTCTGCAGAGAATTACGGTGGAAGAAATTTTCATTTTGGTGTAAGAGAACATGGAATGGCAAGCATTATGAACGGTATGGCAGTTTATGGAGGAGTAATTCCTTATGGTGGTACCTTCCTTGTATTTGCAGATTATAATCGTCCTGCTCTTCGTTTAGCTGCAATGATGAAAATTAAAGTTGTATTTATTTTTACACACGATAGTATTGGTGTGGGAGAAGACGGACCAACTCATCAACCAGTAGAACAAATTGCATCATTAAGATCAATTCCAAACTTAGTTGTACTTCGTCCGGCAGACGCAAACGAAACAGCGGTTGCATGGAAAACGGCAATAGAACATAAAGACGGGCCGGTTGCATTAATTCTTACAAGACAGGATTTACTTGTTCTGGATCAAGAAAAATTTGCTAAAGCTGAAAATGTTAGTAATGGTGCTTATATTCTAAAAGATAGCAATGGTAAACCTGACATAATTATATTAGCTTCCGGTTCGGAAGTTCAGCATGCAATTTCAGCATCAGATAAATTAATTGAAGATGGAATTAAAGCAAGAGTAGTCAGCTTTCCTTCATGGGAATTGTTTGAAAACCAAACGTGTGAATATAAAGATTCGGTTCTTTTACCGGATGTTAAAAAGAGAATTGTTGTTGAAGCCGGAATAAAAATGGGCTGGGAAAAATATGCAGGTGAAGATTCCGTTTTTATTACTATGGAAAAATATGGCGCTTCTGCACCAATAAATGTCCTCATGGATAAATTTGGCTTTACTGCAGATAACATTGTGCTTAAAGCAAAAGAGCTTTCAGGAAAATAATTTTTAATATTTCTAATTGAGAAAGGAAAATGATTGGAAGTCATTAATCAATTAATAGATTTTGTTCTTCACATTGATAAACATCTTGGCGAATTAATCATTCAATACGGATTATGGAGTTACCTTATCCTTTTCGTAATAGTTTTTGCGGAAACAGGTTTTGTATTTACTCCATTCCTTCCGGGCGATTCACTTTTATTTGCTGCCGGTACTTTTGCAGCAATAGGTGCTTTTAACATCGGTATCCTGGTTCTTATCCTTTGCCTTGCTGCAATAACAGGCGATACAGTAAACTACTGGATTGGCAATTACATAGGTCCTAAAATATTCGAGAGAAAAAAAATTCGTTTCCTTAAGAAAGAACATCTGCAAAGAACCCACGAGTTTTATGAAAGACATGGCGGAAAGACAATTATCATCGCGAGGTTTATTCCTATCATAAGAACATTTGCACCATTTGTTGCCGGTATTGGCAGCATGACTTACCTTAAATTTATAACCTACAATGTTGTCGGTGGAATTGCATGGGTACTGCTTTTTGTTTTTGCAGGTTTCTATTTCGGTAATCTTCCGTTTGTCAAAAACAATTTTTCGTTTGTGATAATTGCTATTATAATTATTTCAGTTTTGCCCGGTGTTTACGAATTTGTACGACAAAAATATTTTAAGAAACCTGATACAAAATTTGAAAAATAATTTGATTGAGTTCTTGTTTTAATTTTTTATTTTTGAAAATCACTTAACTGATATTCAATGCAACAGGCATTCAAATCAGTTTTTAATTCGAAAGAAACAATTATCTAAAACATTACTTACAAAAGGTTAATTATGGAAACTTCCCAAAAGCGTCTTATCTCTTTAGATGTGTTCAGGGGAATTACTATTGCCGGAATGATTCTGGTTAATAATCCGGGAGATTGGGGACATATTTATAGTTCGCTTGGACATGCAGAATGGCATGGGGTTACACCTACCGATCTTATTTTCCCTTTTTTCCTTTTCATTGTTGGTGTTGCAATAACTTTATCTTTGTCCAAAAGAAAAGAAAGAGGGGACAGCACAGGAAAACTTTACGTGCAGATATTCAGAAGATCTGTTATGATCTTTCTTTTCGGGATGATTTTAGCTGGCTTCCCGTATTTTAATTTAAGCACAATAAGAATCCCCGGTGTACTTCAGAGAATCGCGTTGGTATATTGTATTACTTCATTTTTATTTCTTAAGTCTAACATTAAAACGATGACAATAATTTCCTTCGTCATTCTTTTTGTATACTGGGCACTGATGACTTTAATTCCTGTTCCGGGTGTAGGATATGCTAATCTTTTACCCGCTACAAATCTTGGTGCATGGTTAGACAGGCTATTATTATCAGGACATTTATGGGGCGGAGCAACAGATCCTACCGGAATGTTTCCAAATGGCTCGTGGGATCCTGAAGGCTTGTTGAGTACATTACCCGCAATTTCAACAGGCATATTCGGTGTTCTGACTGGTCATTATCTTATGAAATCAAAAGATGATAAAACTACTCAAACTGTTAAAATGTTTGTCGTTGGAAATTTTGCCCTGCTTATTTCAATGTTCTGGGATATGTGGTTCCCGATAAATAAAAAAATCTGGACAAGCTCATATGTAATTTACTGCGGCGGAATGGCGCTGATATTTTTAGCAATGTGTATCTATCTAATAGATATCAAAGGAATTAAATGGTGGACGAAACCATTCCTTGTTTATGGTATGAATGCAATTACTGTTTACTTCCTTTCCGGTATTGTTGCGCGTCTGCTTAATTTAATTAAAGTAACCGGAGCAGATGGAATTGAAGTTAACCTGAAAACTTATTTATACAATCTTCTTTTTACTTCATGGTTAAGTCCTATTGATGCATCACTTGCCTGGGCAGTATTTTATGTTCTTATCTGGCTTGGCTTGATGTGGATTTTATACGCAAAGAAAATTTTTATAAAAGTTTAACGAGTGTGAAGCTGTAAATTTTCTTGTACCTAAATGAAGTCATTTATTTATAAAAATGATTATAGAAATTATTCCTTCAGTAAAAAAATGATTCTATAATTAAATAAATCAGGAGGGCTAATGGGCGTAATTAGAGAATATAAAACTATACCTGAACTGTTCATTATATTAACTGAAGAATTCGGTAAAGTTGCAGAGCATCCCTTGCTGAAATATAAAAGCAGTGGGCAATGGATTGAGGTTAGTTATACTCAGTTGAAAGATGAAACCGAATCTTTGGCTCATGGTCTGCTTACATTAGGCTTGAAACAAGGTGATAAAGTTGCAATCATAGCTGAGAACAGACCTGAATGGGTTTATAGTGATATGGCAATTCTTGGTTTAGGTGCAATTGATGTTCCTCTTTATCCTTCTTTAACGTCAGATACAGTTCAATTCATAATGAATAACTCTGAGGCTGTTGGAATTATTGTTTCCAATAAGTTTCAGCTGAATAAAATTCTGAAGATTAAAAGTAATCTGAAATTTCTTAAGTTCATTATTATAATGAACGATAAGGATATGGTTACAGGCCAGCCTAATCTTTATACCTTTAAAGAAATCCAGGATAGAGGCAACACTAAAAAGAAGGGAAACGAATATCTCTTTAGAAATTCCTTGAAGACAATTAAAGAGGATGATCTTTGTACGATTATTTATACCTCCGGTACAACAGGCGAACCGAAAGGAGTAATGCTTACTCATAAAAATATTGTCACAAATGTATTGGCTGCGGCAGAAGCTCTTCCGTTTTCAAAAACAGATATATTTCTGTCATTCCTTCCACTGTGTCATATTTTTGAAAGGATGGCAGGATACTATGCTGCTTTTTCTTCCGGCGCTATGGTTGCTTATGCAGAAAGCATTGAAGCAGTTGCAAATAATATGATTGAAATTAAACCGACAATCATTACTACTGTGCCAAGATTGTTTGAAAGAATTTACAGCAAGATAAGGAAAAATGTTGAGAGCCAGCCTGAGAAGAAACAGAAAATTTTTAACTGGGCGGTTGGAGTTGGAAGAGAATACGCCTTAGCTAAAAAAGCAGATAAAGTTTCTATTGGTCTTTCCTTAAAACATAAAGCTGCCGATACACTTGTATTTAAAACTCTCCGTGAAAAAACCGGTGGCAGAATGAGATTCTTTGTTTCGGGCGGAGCTGCTTTACCTCGCGAGCTTGGAGAATTTTTTGAAGCTGTCGGTATTCTGATACTTGAAGGTTACGGTTTAACAGAATCGTCACCCGTTATTGCAGTAAACAGAATTGATGATTATAAATTCGGTACTGTTGGAAAAGTTTTTCCCGGTGTTGAAGTTAAGATTGCCGGTGATGGTGAAATTCTTGCACGCGGACCAAATATTATGCAGGGATATTTTAAGAACAAAAAGGAAACAGACCTGGTACTTAAAGATGGCTGGCTTTATACGGGTGACATCGGTGTATTTGATGCCGAAGGTTTCCTAATGATTACAGACAGGAAAAAACATCTGTTCAAAACTTCTACCGGTAAGTATATTGCTCCAACTCCAATTGAAAATCTTTTTCTTGCAAGTAAATATATTGATCAGTTCGTTTTGATTGGCGACAGAAGAATGTATTTAAGCGCTTTGATTGTACCCGATTTTGATGCCATAAAAGAATACGCCGATTCAAACAAGATTCCTTATAATAACGTTGACGAACTAACTGAGAATCCTGAGATCTACCAGATAATTGAAAAGGATCTTGAGCAGTTCCAGAAGCAGCTTGCAAATTACGAACGCGTTAGAAAATTTGTTTTACTTGATAAACCGTTCACAATCGAAACCGGTGAAATTACTCCTTCGTTAAAAGTGAAGAGAAAAGTAATTGAAGAAAGATACGGCGGTCTGATAGACAGAATGTACAAAGGATTGGAAAAGTAACTATGTTGAAACAGAGATCAGTATCACTAAGTAACACAAAGTAAACACAGACTTGCACAAAAAAGAAAAGAGGCCATAAGCCTCTTTCTTTTTATATTCAATTTGTCATTTCAAATCAACTGCATCCTGAAGTAGCGCCGCAGGTCATACATTTCAGACACGTTCCGTTTCTTACCATTGTAATGCTGCCGCATTCGGTACAAACATCACCGGTATAACCTTTTTCACGGGCTTCTTTAATTTTGGTTGTAAGCGGATTTAAACTTTGTGCAACAGGTTTTATCTGTAATTCGGTTTTAGTCTTAAATGTTTTAAAATCTGTTCTGTCTAACTCAACCATTTTTTCGCTAATAACTTCTTCGCTTACAAATTCATCATTTGATACGCTGTTTATTGTATCTCTGCTTGTTTTCTGGTTATGCACATCACCGGGAACGTGAGCAAGATCGTTTCTGCCAAGATAAGTTACTGCAAGCTCGCGGAAGATATAATCTATTACAGATGTTGCCATTTTAATTTTTTCGTTGCCGGTTACAATACCGCTCGGTTCAAAGCGTGTAAATACAAATGCATCTACAAACTCTTCAAGAGGAACGCCATGCTGCAATCCTAATGAAATAGAAATTGCAAAACAATTCAGCAAACTTCGGAATGCCGCACCTTCACGATGCATATCTATAAATATTTCACCAATCTGGCCGTTATCGTATTCGCCTGTTCTTATATAAACTGACTGACCGTTTATCTTTGCTTTCTGTGTATAGCCTGTTCTTCTGTCCGGCAATCTTCTTCTCTTTGCAATGTAACGGTGAATAATTCTCTCAGCTACTTTAACAATATCGTTTGCTTCTTTATCTTCAATAATGCTTTCGTATTCTTCAATTGCAATTGTGTTTAACGGCTGGGAAAGTTTTGATCCGTCCCTGTAAAGCGCATTTGCTTTCAAACCTAATTTCCAGGATTCCATATATGCATTTTTTATATCATCAATTGAAGCCTGGTTTGGTAAGTTGATTGTTTTAGAAATAGCGCCAGATATAAACGGCTGGGCAGCGCCCATCATTTTAATATGTGCCATAGTTTTAATGAAGCGTGTTCCTTTTTTGCCGCATTTGTTAGCGCAATCAAAAATAGGGTAATGTTCGTGTTTAAGGAATGGAGCACCTTCAACAGTCATTGTTCCGCATACGTAATCATTTGCAGTTGCAATTTCCTGCTTGGAAAATCCAAGACTTGAAAGCATATCAAAATCCCATGAAGAAATCTGTTCTTTGGTTAAGTTCAGTTTCTTTACACAGAATTCTTCACCGATGATATATTTATTAAAAGCAAAACCAATTTCAAAAACAGTAGGAAGTATCTTTTCAATTTTATCAAGCACTTCTTCTGTAAACCCTTTTGCTTTTAATGATTCATAATTAATGTACGGGCAATTCTTTAAGCTGCCTGAACCTTTTGCGTGCTTAACAATTTCATTTATCTGTTCCTGGTTATAACCCAATCTCTTTAACGCAGGTGGAATTGATTGATTGATAATCTTAAAATATCCGCCGCCTGCAAGTTTCTTAAATTTTACTAAGGCGAAATCAGGTTCAATGCCTGTTGTATCGCAATCCATTACAAGTCCTATTGTACCTGTTGGAGCAATAACAGTTACCTGTGCATTTCTGAATCCATATTTTGTCCCTAATTCCAAAGCTCTATCTGAATCTTCACGGGCAGCTTCAAGTAAATCCGAAGGACAATTTTTTGGATTGATACCAACCGGGCTAATAGAAAGGTTTTCATATTCATCTCTTGGAACATTATAAGCTGCTCTTCTATGGTTACGAATAACCCTTAGCATATCATTTTTATTTCTTTCATATGAATTGAAAGGTCCAAGCTCTTTGGCAATCTCTGCTGATGTTGAATAAGCTGTCATGTGCATAATTGAAGTTAAAGCTCCGCATATTGCAAATGCAGAATCACTATCATATGGAATTCCCTGCAGCATAAGTAACGAACCAAGGTTGGCGTAGCCAAGTCCGAGTGTTCTGTATTCAAAACTCTTTCTTGCAATTTCTTTACTTGGGAATTGGGCCATTGTTACGCTTATTTCAAGAATGATTGTCCATAAACTTGTGGCATGCCTGTATGATGCGATATCAAATTTATATGTATCCTGATTATAAAACTTAACTAAGTTTAATGATGCAAGGTTGCAGGCGGTATCGTCAAGAAACATGTATTCGCTGCAAGGATTTGAAGCTTTTATTTCTCCTCCCTGGGGACAAGTATGCCATTCATTAATCGTTGTATGGAATTGAACGCCAGGATCAGCACAAGACCATGTAGCATAAGTAATATCGCTCCAAAGATCTCTTGCTTTAATTGTTTTACATGGTTTTGGTTCGCGATTTTCTTTAGAAGCTTTGCTCTTTTCAACTCTCCAGTATAAATTCCATTCGTTATCTGTAATTACTGCGCGCATAAACTGGTTAGTAACTCTGATGGAATTATTGGAGTTTTGTCCGGAGACAGTCATATATGCTTCTGAATTCCAGTCAGTATCATAGGCAGGGAATTCAATTGAAGTAAAACCAAGCTTAGCTAATTGAATTGCTCTTTCGATGTAATTGTCGGGAATTAGAACTTTACGTGCTTCAAGTACTGCATTCTTTAATTTCAGATTTAATTTTTTATTGAACCTGTCATTCTCGGGATGTTCATCGTAGCAAGCCTGTATTATTTTATTAAGATGCAGGTTGCAAAGTTTTGAACCGGAAACAAGAGAAGCAACTTTCTGTTCTTCAATAACTTTCCAGTTTACAAACTCTTCAATATCAGGATGGTCAAGATCAAGGCAAACCATTTTAGCTGCTCTTCTTGTTGTGCCGCCTGATTTTATTGCTCCGGCTGAACGATCACCAATTTTTAAAAATGACATTAACCCTGAAGATCTTCCTCCACCGCTTAATGGTTCATTAGCTCCGCGAATATCAGAAAAATTTGTTCCGGTTCCCGATCCATATTTGAATAATCTTGCTTCTCTTACCCAAAGGCCCATAATTCCTTCTTCATTAACTAGATCATCTTTAACAGATTGAATGAAGCAGGCATGAGGTTGAGGATGTGTATAAGCATCAACTGACGAAGTCATCTCGTGAGTTTTATAATCAACATAATAATGACCTTGTGAAGGTCCGGTAATTCCGTATGCCCAGTGCAAACCTGTATTAAACCACTGCGGACTGTTAGGTGCTGCCATTTGATTTGCAAGCATATAAAGAGTTTCATCGTAAAATATTTTTGCATCTTCTTCGGAATTGAAATATCCGCCTTTCCATCCCCAGTAAGTCCAGCACCCTGCAAGCCTGTTAAACACCTGGCGGCAATCTGATTCGCTGGTTGTTCTGTCATTCTCAGGCAATTGTTTTAGTCTTTCTTTATCAGCTTCGGAAGGTTGAAGCCATTCAGGTACTCCATCTTCTTCAACTTTAATTAATAACTTAGGAATGCCGGCTTTTCTAAAATACTTCTGTGCAATAATATCTGTAGCAACCTGCGACCAGGTTGAAGGTACTTTCACATCATCCATTTTAAAGACGAGTGAGCCATCTGTATTTTTAATTTCTGAGGTGCGTGAAATGAATTCGAATGATGATAGGGGATCTTCTCCGGCTTTAGTATACAATCTTTCAATTTTCATGTAAGCTCCTAAACTTTGTATATTTTATGCCAGAAAAAATCCGGCAGCAAATTTGCAATTCAAAATGTTAAGTACCTGCTCAATCAAGAGCAAGTTTAATGTAAGAATAATTTATTTTAGAACACAAATATTTTTACGATGGGAAAGGTCAATTTGTTGGTTGCTAAGATAAAATTTTTTTCCAGAAAGCAAAACAAATTTAAAATATTTTTTTTCATTGTGACTCTTGACATTTAAAACAGAAAAACAAGCCTATGATTTTTTCAATAACATGCAACTGTATAAAATTTTTTGATACGGAAATTTCATTCAATATATTTGTGTGTTAAAAATTGGAGTAGAAAATGATTGAACGATCTGCAGGAATTCTTTTACATCCTACATCATTACCTGGTGAGTTTGGAATTGGAGATTTGGGTGAGAATGCATTTAAGTTTATTGACTTTCTTGCCTCAGCCGGACAAACATTATGGCAGGTTTTTCCTCTTGGACCAACAGGGTATGGCGATTCTCCGTATCAATGCTTTTCTGCATTTGCAGGTAATGCGCTGCTTATAAGCCCGCAAATATTGGCTGAAGACGGCTACCTTGAAAAATCTGATCTTAACGGTGCACCTGAATTTGATCCATCTAAAGTTGATTTTGGATTGGTAATAGAGTACAAACATAAATTGTTCAACAAAGCTTTTTCAAACTTCAAAAAGAATAATTCTAAACATGAAACTGAATTTAAAACCTTTTGTGAAAGCAACAGGGATTGGTTAGATGATTATGCTTTATTTATGGCTGCAAAAGATTTTCATGGTGGTAATAGCTGGACTCAATGGAGTGCTGATATTAAATCAAGAAAGGGCAACGCATTAAAAGAGTGGACCGAAAAACTTTCTCACGGAGTTGCTTATCAGAAATTTTTACAATTTAATTTTTTAAAACAATGGAAAGCCGTTAGAAAATATGCTCACAGTAAGAACATAAAAATTATTGGCGATCTTCCGATTTTTATCGCATATGATAGTGCTGATCTTTGGGCTAACAGGCATCTGTTTACAGTTAATGAAAAAGGGAATCTTGAATTTGTTGCCGGTGTTCCGCCGGATTATTTTAGTGTAACCGGTCAGCTTTGGGGAAACCCTCTTTATAAATGGAATGAGATGGCTAAAGACGATTATCTTTGGTGGCGTAAAAGAATTTCTCATTTACTTGAAGTTGTCGATGTAATTCGTATTGATCATTTCAGGGGATTTGATGCTTACTGGGAAATTCCGGGTGGTGCAAAGACTGCACAATCCGGAAGATGGGTTAAAGCACCCGGTGAAAAATTCTTTAACACTGTAATGAAGTATCTGGGTGATGTGCCAATCATTGCTGAAGATCTTGGTGTAATTACAAGATCTGTTGAAGAACTCAGAGATAAATTTAATTTTCCGGGAATTAAAATTCTTCAGTTTGCCTTTGGCAAAGATATGGAATCAAAATTTCTCCCTCATAATCATATTAAAAATTGTGTTGTCCATACAGGTTCTCATGACAATGATACTACAAGGGCATTCTTTGAAAAGGCAAAAACCGACGGAACTGATATTTTTGAATTTGCCCAGAAATATCTAAATTATTTTGGAGACGATATCTGCCAGGTATTAATTAAATCTGCCTACACCAGTGTTGCTAATATAGTGGTTATTCCTATGCAGGATATTCTTAATCTGGGATCTGATGCAAGAATGAATTTTCCGGGTACGCTTGGTGGTAATTGGAACTGGAGATTTACCTGGGATCAGATTAATGATGACCTTGCTAAACAATATAAAGAAATGACAGTGATGTTTGAGAGACCTCAAAAACCAAGAGAGCATGTTATAATTGAAGTTGAAGAATCCTGATGTTTGAACTATTAAAGCAAATACTATTTGGAGAAACCTTGAATAAGAATTCTGAAAAGAATTCAAATTTGAAAATCCAGATTGCAACTTGTGCATTATTTTTAGAGCTTGCAAAAGCCGATGGTGAAATTACCGAACAGGAGATGCTAAAACTTTTTGAGATAATGAAATCAACTTTTGAAATTGAAGATGAATTCGTTGAAGAATTAATTGAGCTTACAAAAGCAGATTTGAAAAAGAGTGTAAGCATTTATGAATTTACAAGCCAGATTAACGAGACTTTTACAAATGAAGAAAAGTATCAGATTCTCATTAATCTTTGGCGGCTAATTTATGTTGATGGTTCTC
>CAZIDB010000127.1:0-13432 GCA_964537965.1 uncultured Melioribacter sp.
TTGCCTTAGGTTTTGGAAGTATTTTATTTAATTATGAGAAGAACACTAATCTTTCTAAGAATGATAAATACTCCTATGAATACCAGTTTGAAGCTGGGATTGGTGCAGAATGGTTTTTGGGAAATGACTGGAAATTAAAAACAGAATTAGTTTACCATACACCAGCAAATGCGGGAATTGATGGCATTACAACTCCAAATGTTGGAACAGGAATATTAGGCGGTGAAAGTGATACTTATATGCGGTTTGATCTTGGTGTAATGTATTACTTTTCCAAAGGTGAAAAATCAAAACTTTGCGATTTGTATTCCGGAATTAGTTCTAATAATAGTCCTTCAATTGATTATGATAGAATTGAAGAGATAGTTAAAAAATATCAAACTGAACCTTCAGAAAATATTGATTATGAAAAGATTGCCGAGATTGTAAGAAATAATCAAACTCCTGCTTCTTCTGAATACCAGGGAAGATGGATTTTGGTTGGAGTTAATTTTGATTTCGGCAGTTACCGGATAAAACCGGAAGCATATTCAATTCTGTGTAATGCGGCTCAGGTTCTTCTGTTAAATCCAGGTATTAAAGTTGAAATCCAGGGACATACGGATAATATTGATTCTGATTCTAAAAATATGAAATTGTCTCTTGAAAGAGCAAAAGCTGTTAGGACATTCTTAATTTCAAAAGGTATTGCAGACGAGCGGCTTACTGCTGTTGGATACGGAAGCAAATATCCAGTTGCAGAAAACAGTACCGAGCTGGGCAGAAGTATGAACAGACGGATTGAATTTAAAATTATTAAATAAATTATTGGGAGTTAACAGTAAGTTATTCTGATTTTTGAAATATGAAAAAAATACTTGTATGCGTTGTACTTTGCCTTAATACATTTCTGTTTTCACAAACCATTTCATTTGATGAATTCATTCAAACCAGTACGGGATTTTTAAATAAAGAAGCGCTCGAACTGGTTAAAGAATCATTTGAAAAAGATTGCCTCGTTACCTCTGCAGATATCGGGGATATTTCCGGCGACGGCAAAAATGATTTTGCAATTTCAATAAGAGAAAAGAAAGCAAAGGACAGGATTATAAACATAAATATCTATTGCGATTCTGCCGGTAATTATATTAAAGTCTTTTCGGATTATCTCCAGTTCTACGAGCTCCCGATTGAAATAGCTTTCAATATTTCTAAACAGGTGTGCTATGTTACGCAGAAATTAGAAGACAGAAAATGGAAGGTGACAGGTTATACATTTCTAAAGAATGAATTAAAAGTGGTTGACCTTTATTCAACGGATGTACTTCCCGTTAACAAACGCTGGCAGGTTGGTGAAGAGAATTATAATAACTTTATTGATCTTACTTCTTTTAACGGTTATTTCGATTTGAACTCTATTGAGCAGTTCAAGAAAAGTAAGTTCTATGTTTTCCCGGTATATAATAAAAAGCGGAATCTGTATAAGGAATATAAAAGAGAAATTGAACTAAACAACCTTTGGAACTGGCAGGACACAATTGTTAATAAACATTACGGGAAAGTATCTTTCAGTAATTCTGATGATAAGCTTAGTATGCATTTAACTTTGTTGAATGATCTTATTGAAAAATTCGGTAAGACGGAAAAAATTAAAATATCCTGTGCTATTGATCGTGGTTTGAAAAGGCTGAACGACATCAGCAAAACATCAATTAAACACTTATCGGTACGGAATAGACCTGATGAGAATATTTCCAATATTGAAATAGAAGTACTTCCCGGAATTTCAAACAGGACAAAGTTTGAAGTAAAAACCGGAAAGAACTATTCTGAAATTTTTCAGAATGATATTTATGTAAATGTTGAATCTGAATCGGGCTGGAATCTTGATGTGGATATTCCGCTTAAGTACCTCAACCTTTCTGAAAATCAGAATGAGCTTGGCGTTTACATTATGGTTCGTTTTACCCTTAATGATGAAGAAATTGTTTTGACGAGCTCGAGCGGTAATATTACAGATCCGTCTTCATATTCCAGGCTTATCTTTATGAATGACAATCAGTTTTACGGTTATGTTGAAAATGCCAAACTGGAAAAACTTATAAACCTTTTGCGTGCTAATGCAATAATTTATTAAAAATTAATTTTGAAAGGCTTTACTTTTAAAAAGTAAAGGAATAGATTTGAAACAGTAATTGCTTTTAAATTTATCCGGCGAGGTAAAAAAAGGTGCTAATAAAATATTACATAACAGAAATAGGAGACCTCCAATCCCGCTAATTTGGGAACGGAGGATTTTTTTTATGGATGCTACAATAAAAGCTACAATAATAGACAAAGAAGGGATGAACAGAACGGTCACCCGTCTGGCTCACGAAATTCTTGAAAAGAACAAAGGTTCGCAAAACCTTGTAATTATCGGTATGAGAACCCGCGGCGAATTCATCGCCAATAGAATCTGGGATAAGATCAGGGAGATTGACAATTCAACTCCGCCGCTTGGTGTACTGGATATAACTCTTTACCGTGATGATTTCAGGATGCGGTTAAAGCAGCCCCAGGTTTCAGTTACGAACATAACCTTCGACATTTCCGATAAACACGTAATTCTTATTGATGATGTTCTCTATACCGGCAGAACTGTCCGCGCTGCTTTAGGTGCATTAATGGATTTAGGAAGACCAAATACAATTCAGTTGTGCGTTCTTGTAGACAGAGGACACCGCGAATTGCCTATTAAAGCAGACTTTGTGGGAAAGAATATTCCTACTTCTATAAACGAAGAAGTAAGAGTTAAGATGAATGAATATGATGGTGAAGATGCTGTTTACTTAGTTGATGTTTCCAATGTGAAATCATAAATGCATTTTTTCCATTCTTTATTTTGAAATTAAACGGAGTAATATAAAATGCCATTATCAAGCAGACATTTATTAGGGCTGCAGGGAGTTCCTAAAGAAGATATACAGCTTATACTTGATACCGCTGTAACATTCAGAGAAGTTTTGGAACGCCCGATTAAAAAAGTACCGACACTTCAGGGCAAAACTATTGTTAATTTATTTTATGAAGCTTCTACTAGAACAAGAATTTCATTTGAGCTTGCACAGAAAAGACTTTCAGCAGATACAATCAATTTTACAACATCAACAAGCAGCACAAAAAAAGGCGAGACTTTTAAAGATACTGTCCGTAATATTGAAGCGATGAAAGTTGATATGGTTGTAGTGCGTCATGCTTCGGCAGGTGTTCCTCAATTCCTTACAAAAATTTCCAAGGCAAATATTATAAATGCCGGCGATGGTGCTCACGAACATCCGACACAGGGTTTGCTGGATATGTATTCTATCCGCGAAAAACTTGGGAAGCTTGAAGGATTGAAGATTTGTATAGTTGGAGATATTTCTCACAGCCGTGTTGCATTATCTAACATTTTCGGATTAACTACAATGGGAGCAAAAGTTTCCGTATGTGCCCCATCTACTTTGATTCCAAGAGAAATTGAAAAGCTTGGTGTAAAAGTTCTTGATAGTATTGATGAAGCAATTGAAGAGAATGAAGTTCTGAACGTTTTAAGGATTCAGCTTGAAAGACAAGCGGGAGCATCATTCCCGTCATTACGCGAATATCATAATTATTTTGGAATCACAAAGGAACGTCTTGAAAAATATAACAAGGATATTGTCATACTTCATCCTGGTCCTATAAACAGGGGAGTTGAGTTATCATCTGAAGTAGCTGACGGACCATACCAGATAATTCTGAACCAGGTTACAAATGGTGTAGCTATCAGGATGGCAGTCCTTTATTTGCTTGGAACAATGAATTGACAATCAGATTTATTCTGAAATAAATCCAGAGGAATTAAAATGAAAATTGCATTAAAAGAAATTACGATTATAAATCCTGACCAGAATCTTAATACCAAATCTGATATTCTGATTGAAGATGGAATTATTAAGAAGATCGGTGAACTTACAAAAGAAGATTTGAAAAATACGAAAGTCTATGAGATGCAGAATAAATATTGCGTGCCTGGTTTATTCGATATGCATGTGCATCTAAGAGAACCGGGCAGGGAAGATGAAGAAACAGTTATAACAGGTTGTAACGGTGCTGCTGTAGGAGGTTTTACAGGTATAGCATGTTTGCCGAATACCGAACCCGCAATTGATTCTGCTGAGGTAGTTAAATTCATAAAAGAGAAAGCGCAGGAGCATCTTGTTGATGTTTATCCTGTTGCTGCTGCAACTTTATGCCGTAAGGGTGAAGCGCTTTCACCAATGCTTGAACTGCAGGAAGCAGGCGCCGTAGCATTTTCCGATGACGGTACAACTATAGCTAACGCCAAAATTCTTCGATTTGCATTTGAATATGCTAATATGCTCGGCATGCCAGTTATTGAACATTGTGAAGATTTATCTTTAGCAGGCGGGGCAATGAACGAAGGTTTTACTTCAACATTTCTTGGCCTTCCGGCAATACCTTCAATTGCAGAAGATCTAATTGTTATGAGAGATATTATAGTTGCTGAATATACAAATGGCAAAATCCACATTGCACATATAAGTACAAAAAATGCAGTTGATATGGTTAGGCAGGCTAAAGCAAAGGGAATTAAAGTAACTGCTGAAGTTACTCCGCATCATTTTACGTTAAGCGAAGAAGCGCTTAAAACTTATGACACGAATACCAAAATGAATCCACCGCTGAGAACAAAAGAAGATGTAGATGCTATTCTTGAAGGTTTGAAAGACGGAACCATTGATTGTATCGCAAGCGATCATGCTCCTCATTCAATTGAAGAAAAGGAGATGGAATTCCAGTATGCGCCTAACGGTATACTTGGATTGGAAACTTCGCTTGGTCTTGCTTTAAGTGAACTTGTACATAAAAAAGTTTTATCGTTAGAAACTTTAATTGAAAAGATGGCGGTAAATCCAAGAAAGATACTTGGAATTCCCGTTCCTGAAATTTCTGAAGGTGAAGTTGCTAATATTACTTTAATTGATGTTGACAGCATCTGGCAGGTTGACGTTAATTCATTTAAATCAAAGTCAAAGAATTCTCCGTTTGATAAAAAATTACTGACCGGAAAAGCAGTCGGAGTAATAAATAAAAACCAGTTGTTTATAGATAACCAGTTTGTAAAATTATAATTGCCTGAGGATGATGAATGAAGAACAATCCATATCTTTTACCTATTTGTGTTTTAAGCGCTGCTTTTATAATCTGTTCAATTATTATCTCGTCAACCTGGCGTGCAAACGCTATGAAAGACCAGACGATTACTGTAACCGGCTCTGCAAAGAAAGAAATTGTTTCTGATCTTGGATTTTTACGCGGTACTATTTCTGCAAATGCTTCAAGTGCACAGGCGGCTTTCCGGGAATTAAATTCTCAAAAACCATTATTGATTGAGTATCTTACCGGCAAAGGATTTCCGAAAGATAAAATTAATTTCTTTACTGTTAATGGTTACCCGGTATATGAAATTAGTAGTGCAGGTATGCAGACAAGCAACATAATTGGTTATAACTATAGCCAGCGTATTGAAATAAGTTCGACTGATGTACAGAAGATAAAAGAAATTTCACTTGATATAAGTTCACTTATAGACAAAGGTGTTAATTTTATGGTTGAAATGCCTGAGTATCATTACACAAAAATTGCTGATTTGAAAATAGAAATTCAGGCAATGGCAGCAAATGATGCGATGAAACGTGCAGAGAAAATTGCAGCATCTACAGAAAGAACACTTGGTCCGTTGAGAAATGCACGAATGGGTGTACTGCAAATTATTCCGAAGTTCTCCAATGTAATTTCAGACTATGGTGTTAATGATCTTGGTTCAATTGAAAAAGAAATTGCCGCTGTTGTAACAGCATCGTTTGAAATTAAATAAAAAGCCCATCCCCAAACCCCTTCCCCAAGGGAAGGGGTTTTTAAACATTTAAATTACATTTTATTATAATCTATCAAAGTCTTTCTGGATAAATCTGCAAGCGCAAGTTTGTAATCTATAAGCGCTCCAAGACTATTGGTTTTAGCATCTGTTAACCTTGATTGCGATTGCTGCAAATCGAAACTGGTGATATTGCCGGTCTTGAATCTTTCAAGACTTATATTGTAACTTTTCTCTGCAACCTCAACAACTTTACTCAAAACTTCAACACGGCTCTTAGCCGAATTAACTCTGTTCACCGTTTCGGTTATTTCATTTGTAATTGAAAGCTTCTGGTTCTCGTAAGTAGAATATGACAACCGGAGATTTGCTTCGGCAGATTCAACTTCCCTTGAATTTTTTCCCCAATCCCAAACCGGCAGATATAAAGTTACAACCGCACTTCTGTTATCAAGAAAATCTCTGAAGATGTCATTGTAATCTTCAGCATTCTTGTTTATGCCGTAATTCAAATTAAGCGCTGCTTTTATACTTCTGCTTGCGTCAACCTCATCAACATTTAGCTCGTTAAGTTTTATATCAGAATGAGAATTGAATAATTCAGGTCTGTTCTTTAGTGCAGCTTCTATTGCAGTCTGTTCATCTATTTGAACCGGCAAATAAGAGATTTGCGCAACAACATCTATCTGTTCTTCAAGTGGTAAACCAATGAGCAGTTTAAAATTATTTCTTGCTTCCTCAAATCGTCTTTCGGAATTAAGTAAATCATTTTTAGCAGTTGCAAGATCTACTTCAAGCTGAAGCGCTTCTACTTCTGCAATCAGTCCTGCCTTAAATTTATTCATCGCCATTTCGTAGGAATCCATTACCTGCTTAACCCGTTCATTCGTTATCTCCAGACTCTTCTTTCTCTGGTACAAATCGTAGAAGGATGAAGTAACGCTGTAAATAATATCTGCCTGTGTTTTGGAATAGCTCTTCTGTGTCTTCTCAAGATTTATTTCAGCTCTTTCAAGATTAGCCGCAAGGTTGTTAAAAGTGAACAAAGGTTGTTGTAACCGGAGGCTTAGGTTTGAATAATAATCTCTCGTCTTCTCACCTGAATATGTCTGGTCCCTTCTCATTAACGAACCAATTACAGAGAACTGTCCGTTTGTAAAAACTATTGGCTGGCTAATAGATAAACGGCTCTCAAATGTAGTGTTATCAAGCTGGTAATATTGCTCTAAACCAGTTTCCGTATTGAACCTGCTTGAAAGACTTCTTGAGTAATTCGGTGCATCAAGTTCAAGGTCAACAGATGTCATCAACCCTAACTTAACAGCTTCAAGGTTTTTTTCAGAGCTGATTAGATTAAAGTTGGCAGCTTTAATTGAATAGCTTTCTTTAAGAGCTATAGATAATGCGTCATCAAGCGTTAGTACACGTTGTGCATAAACTGAGATTGAAAAAAGCATTAAGAGATAAACAATAGATTTCATTCAATAACCCCTGTTATTAGAAGTTTATTTATTCATATCTAAGTGATTCGATTGGATCTTTATCCGCTGCTTTTTTGGCGGGATAAATTCCGAAGCCCATACCTACGGCAGCAGAGACAAAGAATGCAAGGAAAACCGAGAATGGAGTAATTATAGTTCGCCATTCAGCATAAGAAGTAATAATTGACGTGAGCATAAATCCAACTACAATACCAACTAATCCACCGGTTACGCTAATAATCATGGCTTCGTACATGAATTGGTATAGTAAATCTGATCTTGTAGCGCCTAAAGATTTTCTTATACCGATTTCCTTTGTTCGTTCAAGGATGTTTGCAAGCATAATATTCATAATTCCAATTCCACCTACTAGTAAGGATATTCCGGCGATTGCGCCCATTACTATATTAAAAATTTTCTGGGTCTTTTGTTTTTGTTCAAGCAACTGTTCCGGCAGAGTTATTTCGTAATCCATCACTCCAAAATGCTTACGTTCCATTATCTTTGATATTAATTGAGATGCCTGTTTAAGATTCTCGGAATCATTTATTTTAATTATAAGCTGATCGACGGAAGTTTTATCAAGGATTGGAACCTCCTGGCTTTCAACAAAATAAAAGATTCCGTTTCTGAACTCAGACTGTTCCTCAAGTTTATCCATTTTGTATGCCATAGTTGTGAAGGGAACGTAAATATCCTCGTTGAAATTTCTTATTCCTAATCCTTCTGCGCTTGATGCAGTAATATTTTTGGATGCAACAATACCAAGTATATCAAACCAAAGATCTCCGAGTTTTATTTTCTTACCAACCGGATTTTCAAATTTAAAAATCTGGTCTTTAATTCCCGCACCGAGGACGCAAACATTTGCCGCATTAGTAACATCATAGGATTGGAAGAATTTTCCGGACTCAAGTTTCGAATTCATTATCTTTAGATAGTCCGGTGTTGTTCCGATAATTCTTGCTTCAATAATATTTGATCTGTAAGTAAGATTATTTTTAATTTCTCTTTGAGGTACAATCATCTGTACATAAGGATTAATCTCAAGTATTGCATCGGCATCCTTTGTAGAGAGGCCGGGGGAGAAAGATGTTTTGGCTTCCTTGGTTTTTTGTTTAATGATTACTTTATTAATAATTATGTTATTCGTTCCCATCAATTCAATTTGTTCAATTGTTTCCTGTCTTGCCCCTTCACCAATTGACATCATAGCAATAACGGCAGCAACACCGAATACAATTCCGAGCATTGTAAGTGCAGTACGGAGTTTGTTGGATTTTAATTCCGTAAGACTAATAACAAGTATTTCAGATTTTTTCATATTACAATTCAGTTTTTGGGATTTTTACGGATTTATCTGAATTAGCTTTTTCTTCTTCGGTTTCAATTGTAGGATCCTGAAGTGCAACTTCCTCGTTATTCTCCAACCCCTTTTTAACAATAATAGAATTTTCTCCTTTTTCACCAACCTCAACAATTCGCTCATCAAAACCGGAACCATTTTTAGCATAAACTATTTTCTTACCATTCTTTTCGAATACAGCTTCCAAAGGAACAGAAAGAACATTGGGAATTTTATTGATTATCATTTTATTACTTGTTGTCATGCCAGGTTTTAATATTGGCGACATATTTTTAATACCGACAATAAGTTCAAAAATCTTAACAGTGGAATTTCCGCTCTTTGTTCTTCCGAGAGAAGCTACATTTGAAATAAATCCATCGAATGAACTATCGGGAAAAGCATCAAGCTTAACTTCAACTTTTAAATCTTTTGCAATTTTACTAACATCAACTTCGTTAACGGATGTTATGCTCTCCATAGAAGACAAATCCGGTAAAGTTATTATTGTACTTCCGGGCCAGGTATTATCCCCTATAGCAAATTTTCTTCCGTTGTTACTCCAGTTTGTTTCGTAAACAACAAGTCCTGCAGTTGGTGCCGTTAAAGTAAGCATAGCAAGATCGCTTTTAGCTTTATCAAGTTCTGACTGTCTTTGTTTAATTTCAATTTCAGTCCGGTTCTTTTCAGACTTCAGAATTATTTTTTTTGATTCTATATCCTTCTTAGTGCGTTCATAGCTTAACTTGTTTTTTTCATGTTGTAATTTGGCTTCCTGCTGTTTAGCCTCAGCTTCAAACTTCATTTGCTCAAGGGATAACTTTGAAAGCTCGTAAGTTAGCTCTGCACTTCTAAGATCAGATTCCATCTGTGCTTCCTGCGAGCTGTGTGATGCATTTAATTTTTCCTTATCTGAAATAGCCAGCTCTAATTTTGATTCTGCGTCGCGTAGTGTACTCAACGCTTCTGTCGGGTCAAAGCGAAGTACAGTATCCCCGCCTTTAACGGTTGATCCTTCCGGGATAATGTAAACAATTTTAAGGCTGCCTCTTATTCTTGGGGCTATTATTGCAACAGAATTTTTAGCTCTCAATTCTCCGCTCTCGGTAATAGAGACAAGGAAGTTTCCCCTTTTAACTTTAAAGGTTGGAATAGAGACAACGGAGGTATCAAATGAACCAGCTATAATTACAATTATTACAAGGAAAAGCACAGCAGTAATAAACAGGTTCCTTTTTTTCTTAAAGAATTTTGGTACTGCTTTTCCGTTCATTTTTGATGATATGCTTTTTCGTGTTTTAATTAATTTGTCTTTGAATGAAGAACTTGTCGAGGTTGATTCGCCTGAATTGGTTTTCATGAACAATCCACAATGTTTTTTACAAAATATTTTAATAGAAAGAATAATAAGAATTATTCCCGCCGCACTTTTACCTTATCAAAGGAATGAAATTAAAAGGACTATATAATTAATTCTCAGAATAATTCGGCTAAAAGATAAACTTTTTTCCAAATTAAAAAAATGTATTTAACAGTAATTTTTAATCAGATAAACAGGGAACTGTTATTTCTTTCTTTTTAATGGCAGCTCAATTTTAAATGTTGTCCCAGTATTTTTCTTGCTGGATACTGTTATAGTACCGCCATGCTCATCAATTATGTTTTTAACTATCCACAAACCAAGCCCTGAACTTTCTTCGCTGCCTGTTGGTTTAGAACTGAGTTGAGAGCCTTTTTCAAAAAGATGATTCAGATCGTCCTGATCCATTCCAACCCCGTTATCAATAACCTCAATAAAAATTTTCTTTTCATTAAAATATGATTTAATAATAACTGTTGAATTCGGATACGAGAATTTAATAGCGTTGTTTACAATATTATCTATAGCTTCGTGCATCTTTTCTTTATCAATTTCAATTTTGGGCGTTTGAGGTGATGCATTGTTAAGTAGTTTAATCTGCTTCCTGTTCGCATTTGCTATATTCTGATAGCAAACAGAATCAATAATTGATTTTATAGAAGAAGATTCAAAATTAGGGGTCGTGTTGCTATCGCTTTGTGCAATGGCAACAGACATTTTTTGAGCCAGGTCTACAATTCTTGCCGAAGTATCAACAAGATACTGTATAATTTCCTGCTGTTCTACGGCATTCAGATCAAATGATTCCAATAATTCAACATAACCCTTTATTGCAGCGGCAGGATTTTTTATATCGTGTACTGCAGTAGCAAAAAGTTTTTCCTTTTTAATGTGAAGTTCCTCACCAATTACTATGCTTTTTTCAAGTTTGGCCTTCTGTTCCAGCAATTCTGAGTTTGCCTTTTCAAGATTTTCAATATGCTGTTTAAGCTCTCTAACCTGTACTCGTAAATTATTATTCTGCTCTCTTAGCGTTCTTATACTTTCTTTCATCTGGTTGTTTGAGTAATTAAGATCATTCAGATTTTCAGACTTACTAAAAACTTCTTTCAATAATTCTTTTTTATTGTATCGTTTATATTCAGGGTCAGTATTTGTTTTTTTGTTTCTTAAAAGCCTTAAGGAAAAATAGATTAAATTAAATAGCAATAGTAGGATTATAAAGACTAATGCTGCATAATAATATTTTTTGCTGAGTGTAATATCTGATTCGGAAATTTCATTGTTTTCTGTAATTGGATTTATGTCAACATTAAATTTGATATAAGCCGGTTTAGCTTCATTGCTTGTTTTTGTGTATCCCTGGATTTTTAGAAGGTAATTACCGGAATCAAGTAATGAAAACGAAACTGTTCTGGAATTCATGTTGTCAAGATTTATAGGAATTCCGTTCAATATAATCCGGTGAAGCACTTCTTCTGAACCTGTACCGGTTCTATTAGTATTAAAATCGAAACTTATAATATCTTTTTTCGAAATGGAAAGATTACTCCAGAACTTACTTAAAACAACATTGCCGTTAATTCTAACAGAACTTATATAAGTTGAATCAACCTGGCAATATAAAACCACCTGATAAACAATTAGGATGAAAATGGACTTAAGAATAATACTTTTGATCTTCATAAAAAAACTGCTGTTAAATTAGTGTGAAATTTAGTTTTCATTAATATGTTATACAAGTAAAATTTCATTTACTCCGGGATTATTACCGGGAAAATCTTAATTAAAATGCAGTAATTATTCCTGTGCTAAATTGTAAAAACTCTTCCGTAAAATTATAAGTTGATTCTGCAATTAAGCGAATGTTTCTTTTAAACAAATAACCTCCGGAAAGAGTAGCGGATTTGTGGTTAATCCCGCTTATTTCAACTTTTTCATCTTTGTCTAAATAATTAATTAAACCGACCATATACCATTTGCTTTCGTCGCCATCAGGTCTAAAGATTAATTCTGCAAATGCACCGCGGGTAGAAATTTCTTTCGCATTTGTTTGATGAAATAAAGGATTTTTATCCCGTCTTTCAACATACTGCAAATTCATTTCAAATGGACCAACAATTACTGTTGCATCCGGTCCTGCTAAAATAACTTCGTTTGTTTGTTTGTTTTGCTCTTCATTCCCATAGTAACCAAATACGCCAATGCGGATATTCTCAGTTATGTCCTGACTTACTCTGCCCATAAAATTTTTATACTTATCGTTGTCAAAAATCCTGTAATTATTAGCAGCACCTATTCCGCATCCGTTCAGTATTTCCAATGTCACATCAGTTCCTGAACTGAATCCATAATTCAGCATCAAACCCCTGTCGTAAGTAAGGTTAATGTTTGATTGTCCGACTTTTAATTTATAAACAAGGTAATCTTCAAAAGAAAGTCTCAGTTCGCGTTTAAGAAGTGGGTCAGAGACCTGGAACTGTCCGACATATAAATCTAAATTAGAATTAAAGATATCGTTAAACATTATGAAGGCATCTTCTAATCCGGCAACTTCTCCGCGTTCACCAAGGAAGAAATAAAAGTAGTATGAAATATCATCTGCAATATTTCCACCCGAAAGCAATTTAAGTAAATATGGCGCAGAAACATCGGTTCTTTCAGAATATGAATGATTATAAGTTATGTATCCTTCAACTCTTAATGCGAGCGGAATATCCCGTAATAATGATAGTTCATCATCACCCGTTTCGATAAAGTATCTTGGAGTTTCCTGATCTTTCAGTACAAATCCGTTTGAGGCAAATTCTTCTCCATATGATTTTAAAGATGGAAAAGGAGAGTGACATGTTTTGCAAGTCATATTGTATTTACGGGCAAAAGCAGGTATGGCAAAAGTATTTTCATATAAAAACATTGCCGTAACAAAAATTAAAGAAACATAATAGAATTTTTTCATTTTGATTTCCTTAATCTAAAATTGTAAATGTTGTAGTGTGTTCATTAACCGGAATTATTTCCGATTCTTCTTCCGGCACACCAAGAAAATCTGCTACAGGTTTAACAAGTTTCTGGTAATTGAGTACCGCCTTTACTGTAACTGTTCCAGTTGGAATGTTGTTCGGAAGCCTGAAGGTATATGTTTCTACCTTTGTATCTCTTGGTGCAAACCTGTAATCAACACCTAATGATTTAGTATACCATTGTTGTATTGTCATAATTCCCTGTGGGTCAAAATATGGCATTCTGAAAATTCTGTCTCCAATAGGAATTCCATCTCTCTGAACACTTTGAAAATTCTTATCATCTAATGCAATACCAATATTTTTATAAGCAAGCATATCACCGGAGATAGTATATTC
>CAZIDB010000128.1:0-13415 GCA_964537965.1 uncultured Melioribacter sp.
TTTCAAATATTGATTTTAATCCGTGCAAAATGTTCGATTAAAGAGTCAAACTTAGGGTAAATATTAATTAAATGCGGCGTACTTAAAACACAATACTCTTAGGAATCTGAATTTATGTCCTATGATTAAATTCTGGTTAACTTAAATTTACTATCATTTGTTTTTCTCTTATTTCCCATAGCGTCTGCCTGAATCATTGCATTTAAAACTTTTTCAGTAGTAATAATTCCAGCTTCGTGATGAATTGAATCCGTTGGTGCGCAGGCTTTTACTGCAGCTTCCATAAGCTTTTTTCTGTCAATTCTTTTAATACCAATGTCGGATAATCTTGTTGGCAATCCAATCTCTTCACAGAACGAATATACCGTTTCTAATTCGGAAGGATGAGCATCTGTTAAATGAAGTCCGGTTAAAGTACCGAATGCAACTTTCTCACCATGATAAAATGAATGTGTTTCTTTTAGAGCAGTTAAACCATTATGAATCGAATGAGCAGCTGCCAGGCCTGAGCTCTCAAATCCAATTCCGCTTAGTAATGTATTGGCTTCAACAATATGATGTAAAGCTGGGGTTACAATTTTATTTTCACAAGCTAATTTTGCAGCAGAACCATACATTAATAAAGTATCATAGCATAGCTTTGCTATATTTAATCCTGTCAAAGTGCTCAGTCCGCCGCATTCATTTCTTGATTGGGTTCTTTCGCACGATCTTGCTTCAAACCAGGTTGCAAGAGCATCACCCATTCCGGCAACAAGAAATCGCACAGGTGCATTAGCCATAATATTCATATCAACAAGAACAACCTGGGGATTCATCTTCTGGTAATAAACTGATTCGAACACTCCTTTTTCTGTGTAGATGACTGCACAACCACTGCAGGGTGCATCAGTTGAGGCAATTGTAGGAACGACAATTACCGGTATGCCTGCCCTGTCTGATACGATTTTTGCTGTATCAATTGTTTTTCCTCCACCCATCCCAACAATTATGTTTATTTCTTTGCGGGTAACAATATCAGATAAACGCTTCAATTCTTTTTCGCAGCATTCACCGTTAAACTCTTCCACAATTATTGATGATTTTGAACTTTGCAGATTATACTTCGGCAGTATTTTACTTTTTGAAGTTGGTGATGCTATTATCATAGCTTTGGTGCCGAGTAGATTAATTAATTCCGGCAACTCATCCAAAGCATTTTCTGCCTGTATATATTTACCGGGAAAAACAGCTTTAAATATTTTTGGATGATGTGAAATGTTAACATCAGGAATTTTGTTTACTGCATTTGATTGTTGGGGATTGTTACTTCTTTTCATAGCCTGTATGTTTTATCTCTTGATAATTATAATTCAATCCTTAATTAAACAAATTAAAGATTGAGGATTTTTGCTTTCAAAGCTAAACAAATTAAAGATGGATTTCTATAAACAAAAAATATTAAGCGGATCTTGCATCACAATTGCTTACAGATTGCTACTCAACTAATTTTCTCGTAGTATATAATATATTCGAACAAAACGGAAGAAATTAAAAAATGAATTACCTTAGTATTACCGGAGTGATAATATTTCTTTTTACTTTTTTTCATTCTGCATTATTTTCTCAATCAGGTATTTCTGGTACCTGGGAACTTGTATATGTTGCTCCAATTTATATGGAAGATACTGATCCACGCGGAATTGCAAATATCAGGCTTCATTTTACTAAAGAAGGGAAACTGTACAGCATATGGCCTGATGAAATTCTTTCTGACAGCACGGAATCTGTTGATTACAAATTGCAGCAAAATCAGTTGCTAATATTACCGGGTAATAGTGATACAATATTTGTTAATACAGAATTTCCTGATCCCAATACTTTAGTATTTATTTCCGAACAATCTACGACAAGAATTTATCATCGATTAACTGAACCTGAAGCAGTAATGAAACCAATTGAAACTAAAAATCTTCAGTTAGTTCGAACTAAAGAATCCGGTAATAAAATTAATGAGAGTATTGAATATGATACTACTAATTATTCGTCTTTCAGTTTAAAAGAAAGAATTACAGGAAGCTGGGAAGTAGTTGCATACAAAAATGTACCACATGGTGAAATGCCTCCTTATGGATTTCTAAATGATATCTGGACAATAAATGGAAATGAGATTAATATTTATCAGAGATCAACAGGTGACACAAATTCAATTAAATACAATATAATCTCCGAGAGAGAGATACTTATTACAACACCGGATGGAAATACTCTGCCCGGGAATTTTTCGTTCGATCAATGGGGGCATTTGTTAGTGGAAAGCGGGGAAGGGATTGCGATACTAAAACTTATTTCAAAAGCTTCTATTGATGTGAAATCCATTCCGCTTAAAGTAGTATTGTTAAAACTGGCGGGAGAACGGTAAACTCAAGATTGCGATAAACAATTTTTAAGGATTTTATTATGGCGACATTTTGATTTTATTTTTTTTATCTTACCAATGAATTTTAGCCAGATATTATTTATATAATTATCAATATCCAATAAACGAGAGGTCAAAATGAAAAAATTGCTATGTGTATTTTCTTTATTAGTGTTTTTTGCAGCATGTAATAAAGAAAATAAACCTGTTGATGAAGGTAAATCAACAAATGAAACAGCACAGTCTAATATAATTACAGCTAAGAGATACGAAGTAAAATCCGGTATTATTACATATGAAATTGAGAATAATATGATGCAAGGCAAGATGACACAGATATTATATTTTGATGATTACGGAGCTAAAGAAAGTAGGGAAACAATTACTGAAATGAAAATGATGGGGCAATCAATTAAATCCCACAAAATTAATTTTAACAAGGATGGGTATATGTATGACCTGGACTTAGAAAAAAAGACAGGTGGAAAAATGAAAGGATTGCTTCCACAAGGTATGGAGGTGGATATTAACAAATTGTCTGAAGAGATGAAAAAAGAATATAACATGAAAAAAATAGGCACCGAGAATATTCTGGGGAAAGAATGTGATGTTAATTCAATGGATTATGCAAAGATGAATATGAAAGGAACTGTTTCTTTATGGCAGGGTTTAACTTTGAAATCAGATATTGACATGGGCAAAATAAAAGTAAAAACTGTTGCTACAAAATTTGAAGAAAATGTTTCAGTCCCAGCATCCAAATTTGAAGTGCCATCCGATTTTACAATTGAGGATATGGATGCTAAAATGCAGGAGTTTCAGAAAGAGCAGAAATAAATCGTTTAGATTAGACTTTTTAAAAATAGCGGAACCTGATTTAAGGCTCCGCTTATTTTTTGAATGATTGCGAAATCAATTTTTACTATTTTAAGATTGGTTCAATCACAAAACTATATTCATAATTTTTTGGGAAGAGGGTGTACTTTTCATGTGTTCTTGCACCCCAGGAATCATCTCCACCAACACCCATCTGTTTGTAATCAATATTTAATTCAACTAAATCTCGGGGTGCAATCTCATACGTATGCTTAACACCTCTTGATTCCATTGTCAGATCCTCATTAGTATAATTCCTTGCTGAAAAGCTTAATGGAACAACTTCATTTACCTGTGAGACTTTAATTCCATTCCCTTTATTATCTGATAGCATTAACCTTCTTGTATCAGTCCGGTAACCATATTCCTGAGGTGCAACATAAGGACAAACCTGTTCATCAACTTTAAGCTTGTGAATACCTACAAACGCAGAGGTATATCTGTCCCAGTAATTTTCATGCGGTCCTCTTCCGTACCACTGCAAATTATTATATTCTTTTGGAACAGTAAAAGTTATTCCAACTCGTGGCAATTCAGGTAAATCTTTTTTCTGAATATCTAATTTGTATGCAACAATTACCTTAGCCGTCTCAGTTATTGTATAATTTAATTCCAAGTCACCAATTCCATCAGGAAGCGAATGAACTGATTTAATAATAATTTCGTCTGTATCTTGTTTCTCAATTTTTATGGATTTAAGGATTTTATTTTTACCGGCATTTTTCCAGATCCCACATCGTTCCTGCAAACCATTGCCGAAATCATTATCAGTTGTTGCACGCCAGAAATCAGGTACCGGGTTTGTGACAAATAGTTTCTTCCCTTTATATAAATAGTTGGTAATGTCACCGTTTTGTTTGCTGAATTCAATTGCCCAATCTCTTCCATTTATATTAATTTTATTTTCTTCTTCGGTTAAGTTTAATTTACTTATGCTTTTTACACTACCGTTGGAGACTTTGAATTTAGAAATTTGTAACTGTTCCGATGCAATGGTGAAGCCTTTTTCAATTAAAGGAAGTTTATTTTTTATCTTCACGTACAAATTAAGAAAGACTTCTTTTCCTTCTGTGGAATTCTTATTTATGTCAACTGTGAACTGTCTGCTTTCTCCAGGCTCAATTCCCATCAAAGTAAATTTGCCGTTTTTAATTGAAATACCATCAGCTAATATTTCCCAGTAAAGTTCATAATTATCAAGATTAATAAAACAGTATTTGTTTTGCACTTCAAAAATTCCTTTGCCAGGATCTACAGGTAACAGCTTAATAAACTGGTAAACCTTCTTTACTTCCCAGTATGCCGGATGCGGAGTTCTATCCGGTGCAACTATTCCATTGCAGCAAAAGTTTCTATCGCTTGGTACATCTTTCGGTCCAAAGTCGCCACCAAATGCCCAGAACTTTTTTCCTTTATCAGTATACTTGGCAATACCCTGATCAACCCAATCCCAAATAAATCCACCTTGCAGGTTAGGATAAGATTCAATCGCATCCCAGTAATCCTGGAAATTTCCGGTACTATTACCCATTGAATGAGCATATTCGCAGAGAATCAAAGGTCGTGGTAAATTCTTTTTTGCATATTCAACTATTCCTGTTATGCCATCATACATCGGGCAATAAATATCAGTGTCCCAATCCAATAAAGCTCTTTCATAGTGAATAGGACGGGAAGCGTCTCTCTGCTTAATCCATTTATAACTTTCATAAAAATTAATTCCGTTGCCTGCTTCATTACCCATAGACCATATAATTATTGATGGGTGATTCTTATCCCGTTCTACCATTCTTTTAATTCTGTCTAAGTGAGCATCAAGCCAAAAAGAATCTTTAGCAAGACTCTTTTCACCATAGCCCATTCCATGAGATTCAACATTTGCTTCATCAATTAAATATATTCCGTATTGATCGCATAGCTCATACCATCTTGGATCATTTGGATAATGGCAGGTACGTACAGCATTTATATTTGCCTGCTTCATTAATTTAATATCATTTACCATAGATGCTTCAGAAATATAGTGACCGGTAAATTCATCATGCTCGTGCCTGTTAACGCCTTTAAGTAATATTGCCTTTCCGTTTACAAGCAGTTGCATATTTTTTATTTCAACTTTTCTGAATCCTGTTTTGCATGTTCTTATATCAATTGCTTTCCCTTTTTCATCTTTCAGAATAATAATTGATGTATAAAGATTTGGTGTTTCTTCAGTCCATTTTAATGGATTTAAAACTTTAGCTTCAAGATAAAGTCTTCTTGTTTCATTTCCGTTTATTTCACAACATTGTTTTACCTGGTTAATCAATTTGCCGCTGTTATCATATAAATTGTATTCAACAGAATATTTCCCCTGAATATTATTATGATTAAAGATATCAGTTTCTATATGTGCAACACCATTTTTATATTGGTCATCAAGATCAACGTTAATCCAGAAATCTTTAATTCTTGTCTTTGATGTAGAATAAATATATACATCACGTTCAATTCCGGATATTCTCCAGAAATCCTGGCACTCTAAGTATGAACCGTCAGAAAATCTATAAACTTCAACTGCTAATGTATTGTTACCATTCTTAAGGTAACCGGTTATATTAAACTCAGCCGGTAATTTTGAACCTTTGCTGAATCCGACTTTTTTTCCGTTGATCCAAACATAGAAAGCTGATTTTACATCTGCGAAGTGAAGAAATATTTCCCGCCCTTTCCAGCTATTCGGAATTGTGAAGTCTCTCCTGTAAGAACCAACAGGATTATGATCCTTAGGCACAAACGGTGGAGTTGGATTTTTTGAAAACTCGTAAGGAATATTAACATAGATCGGGTAATCGTATCCCTGAAGTTCCCAGTTTGACGGTACCGCAATTGACTTCCAGTTCTTAGTATCAAATTCCGGTTTATAAAAATCTTTAGGTCTGTCATCAGGTTTATAACACCAGTTGAATTTCCATTTACCATTTAAAGAAAAATAATATTTGGATTCATGTCTTTGTTTGTTTATTGCCTCCTCTATTGTAGAAAAGGGAATTGAGGTTGAATATGAATCCTCTTTATTTACCTGGAGAAGCTTTGGATTCTCCCAGTCATTTTGAATATCACTTTGTGAATATACAATTGTAAAAAAAAGCAGGATAAAAACTGCTGCAAGAAATGCTTTTCTAACCTTAATCATTTTATTACCACTTTGTTATTTTAATTATCCAAAAATACTAGTTTGCCAATTATTTGCAACGACTCAATTATAATGATGTTTATTAACCTAGTGGATTATATTGTAACGCGAAGCGCCAGCTTCGCGGGTAACCTTCAAGGTTCTCAAAATTATTTGGAGTAGAAACCTTGAAGGTACTCTTCGCTTTTTTCAAGGAGGACCTTCAAGGGTTACAGATGAATTTATCTTTCCAAACCTTGAAGGTCGTAGCAATTGTAATGCGAAGCGCCAGCTTCGCGAAAATAATATTTTATTAAATGTTTTATGTGTAGTGGTAAATCTTGCCGAAGCTATGCTTGGACTTACAACTAATTATTTGCAACTAACTATTTTTTATTTATGTTTATCCATTAAAATGAAGGGTAGCCATATGAAAAGATTATCTGCATTACTAATTCTCTCATTAATATTCACATCTTGTTCAATATTTAAGAACGAAACTTATGCACCGCTTGAAGTTGTTCCTTATGTTGATATAAATAAATATTTGGGGAAATGGTATGAAATTGCTTCTTTGCCTGTCAGTCAGCAGGAGGGATGTAATTGTACAACAGCAGAATACAGCTTATTTGATAGTACTACAATCCTTGTGAAAAATGTTTGCAGGAAAGACAGCGTAGATGGCGAAATAAGTGACGTAGAAGGAAAGGCATTTGTTGTTCCGGGTTCAAATAATGCAAAGTTAAGAGTACAATTCTTCTGGCCTTTCAGAGGTGATTACTGGATTTTACATTTAGATAAAGATTATAAATATGTTTTAGTTGGAGTTCCAAGCAGAAAATATTTTTGGATTCTTTCCCGTACGCCTGATATGGATGAGAAACTTCGTAACGAGTTGCTTGGTATTGCTAAAGAAAAAGGATTTGATATTTCAAAAGCACAAATAACAAAACATTGTAATTAAAGCCTATCCCTGAATCCCTTCCCGAAGGGAAGGGACTTAAGAAATAATAGTCAGAGTTTGTTTATTAAAAGAGATCTCCCCCTTGGGGGGATCCGCCAGAGGCGGATAGAGGAGGCTTTTATATTCCAAACCAATAAGTCAGTTTCAGCATAAAAATATTATCGGGTCTTACGTTGATTAAGTTGTTCACCGAGTTACCAAACCTGAATTCACCATTCGGATCTATGTCTTCGCGGCTTTGAGTCCAAACTAAGAAGAGAGCAGAGCCGGGCATATACTCCCATCTTAATACTGCATTACCACGAAGTGAAACATAATTAAAATCAGGATTGCCGATGTTTGTGGCTGATGCTTCTCCGTTGCCATCAGGATCAAGGGAATAATAAACGCTGTTATCTTCCGAAACTACTTTCTCAATTGTTGAACCATCTTCTCCATATTTCAGGAAGTCATAAGTTTTAGGTTTTCTTAATGTTTTAAATGAACTGTATTTGCCTGAAGTTATTAGCGGTTGAATATAAACCTGGAAACTTAACTTTGGAGTAAGAATCCAGTCAGCTCGAATTTCTGCTCCAAAAGTATTCTGATCGAGATTAGCGAAGATATATCTATTACTGTAAGTATGATTAGCAGTTGGATCCGGAACAGCGCCTATCCACTGGGCATTAAAATTATCTTTATAATATTCAGGACCGAAAGATACCGTAAGAGTTGTAGTTACTTTTAATTCAAGAGAGGTAAAGAAATACTTTCCATTGTAATCTTCACCATTAGTAAACTGGCCAACAAACTGAAGTACCCACCATTGACGATTATCAGTATAAAAATCAAAATTGTACGTCCTGCTAACGGGATTAACAGTAAGAGGTCCGCCTCTTGTTCTTCTTGCACTAAATGAAGATGGATTATAGATGAATGTGAAATCTGCCCCGTACAGGTTTGAAAAATTAATAAAGCAGCCAACATTATAACCGTGTGCAGTTTTATTACCGCCAAAATCATAGTTAAGATAAGTTGCTGCAAAGAATCCAAGATTATGATAGTAATCAGTAGGTTCAAGCCAACTATACCTTGTATAAAAATGTGTATTAATAAGATCACTATAAGAACCAAAGCCAAGATCGTTTACTTCAAACTCAGGACTTAATAAACCAACAGCAGTATTAAATATCCATTGTCCGCGGTTTTTGTTAAGCATAACTCTTCCGGCATATCCGGAAAGTGAAGTGGCAGAACTGTCAACTTCAATATGTGTTGCATCCGGCCGTTGGAAATAATGCCCTGAATTTCTCTGAAGACCAATAATACGATTTCTATCGCCAGTGACTCTGGAAAAAGCACCCCATCCGGTTAATGCATAAGTTCTGTCGTTATCCAAAAAAATCCAGCCATCTGCAGCAACAACTAATGCATCCTTATTAATTGAGTTTCTAAGCATGTCATCCTTAAAAAACCTGTTGGTATATGTTGAAAGAATTCCAATACCTTCTTTGCCGGCATCAAAATCTTTCTGCATCCTGAATACACCATAGTAAGTTAAAGGTTCAAGTTCAACGTCGGATTTTTTCCCATCTGTCTGGATTCTCGCAAATTCTCTTTCAGTTAATGCATGGATTGTCCCAATTTTCCAATCATTCATTATTTGACCGGACATTTTACCAGCACCAAGTATATGAGTACCATTCGGAATATCAGCATAATCATAAGCTGAAAGTCTACCTTGCGGAGCTCTGCCTATTCTTCTGCTGTAAAAAATGTTTAAAGTAGGCCACATAAATGAAACGTTATTATTAGTACCGCCTCTTCCAAAACGGAAAATATTTATTCCTTCTGTAAAGAAAGGACGTTTCTCCTGGAATGAAGTCTCGACATCTGTAAGGTTAACAACTGCAGGATCAACTTCAACCTGCCCAAAATCCGGATTGATTGTAGCATCAAGTGTTAAACTACTGCCAAGACCAGCTTTCAAATCCATACCAACTCCGGGTAAATACTTATGTCCGGGATTGAACGGATCATCAGGATTATTACCGATGTACTCTGCTTTACCGGTAATATAAGGTAAAGCTTCAAACCTTGCAGATGGCCTTATTCCTTCAATTCCTATAAGGTCCGGAAAACGGGAAGTAAAACCATTTTCATTACGGGGAGTATAGGCAATCATATCTGTTTCGGCATTTCTGCTTATAAATCTTTCAACATTTATTCCCCAAACCTGTACATCCTCTTCTTTAAATCTCAGTTGAGAATAAGGAATTTTCATTTCTATTGTCCAACCGTCTTTATCAATTTTAGGTACACCTTCCCAAACAGCATCCCAGGTTAAATCATTTGGTTGCTTAACATCATTTTCAATTAAACCATCGGCAAGAGTACCCGCTGCAGAGACATAAAAAAAGTACCCGCTTCTGTCATCATTATAAGGATCAAGATAAAGTACGCATCCGTCGGAAGGATCACCCCAGATAAAATCTCTTCGGACAAGCCTTGCCATAATTGAATCAGGTTTCTTATCGTAATACCTTGCAGCAAAATATAAAGCTTCATCATCATATGCTACCCATACTTCACTTGCCTGAGTCGGGTTTACACCCTGAATTGGTTCCTGTTGGGTTAAACCTTTGAATCCTGGTCGGTTCCAGGTTTGTTCATCTAAAATTCCATCTACGGAAATGTTCTCGTCGGTTCTTAAAGCAGTTATTTTAAGAGATGCTGTGTTGTCAACTGCAGGCAAGATGATTCTGATAAAAAAAAGTAAAGTGAAAATTGTTATTAAGTGCTTCATTGCTTTCCCGGCTTTTGAAGATATGACGAGTACTGTTTCATTCCGTTTAGCCGTTTATTTCTTATTACAACCTTTTATCTGCTACTACCAGATTTGGTAGGTTTGTAAGCATAACTGAAAAGCAACACCAAAGTACAAGTAGGATTTTAAACTGAAATGTCTTCATCATATTTAAAGATTGAATTCCTGTTTATTTAAATGAACGATTGAATAGTCCGATTATTATGATATATTTATCTAAAAAAAAATTCTGTTTATGATAAATACAGTTGGACATTTAAGAGACTCAGCCGATTTACTGTTTGAACAGGGGAAATATGATTCTGCCTTTACAATTTATGATGAGGTTTATAAAAACATCTGGCAGGAAATTGGCAAAGTACAAGCCGGGTTATCTGATTTTGCACTTAAGTACTTAAACAATAATTTATCTGAAGTATTGGAGTTTAAAAGAAAATATACTATGCATTCCACAAATGCCTGGTTCAAAAAAAATTATGGTTCAGACCTTGATGACGTCCTAAATGAATTTATCTTTTCCTTAAATGGAAGACTGCAATGCTTATGCTTCTCGCAGGTTTTATTAACCAATGCTATTTACAATACAATTATTGCCGAGTTTCTTCTGCTATATACTTTAATTCTAAGTAGCGGAACAAAAGACTGGATTAATAATGTGCTTAAACTTTATTCACCCGTTTATGAAGAACAGAAATTCCGGAAGTTTAAAGTGAATGTTACAGACAATTATGTTAAAGCAAGACTTATAGAAGACGCCCGGAAGATTAAATCAACTGACTGGTATGCGCTTAATATTAATCTGCTTGAATACTTAGCAAAAACTGAACACACTCACAGCGATTTTTACAGATCTATAAGTAATATTATCGGTCCCTACTCATCAAGATCTAAAAAGAAATACAGCAAATCCAAATCAGATACCGGCAGTGATAAAAAAGAAGGTTACAAACGATACGAAAGATATGAGCGTTACGAGAAGTATGAAAGTTATGAGAAGTATGAAAAGAAATCCGCAAAGAAAGAGAATGAATTTGATTTTAACAGTTCTACAGATTATGAAAAATCTCTTTATTTCGGAAATATGTTTGGATTAAAAGGGCAGGTAACAAGGGCATTTATCCGTAAAAAATATATTGAATTGATTTCGCAGTACCATCCTGATAAAGTAGCGGAACTTGGACCTGAATTAATTGAATTAGCAGAGAGAAAGACAAAGGAAATAAATCTTGCTTTCGAATGGTTCAGAAATAAATACGATTTCTGACAACCACTTGTTTTTTCTTTAACTCAGAATTAATCTAACTAAGTACTTTTACACTATTTATAAAACTGCGGCATAAGTTTTTAAATTCACTCCTGTTTGCTACACCAATTTTCTGGTAAATATTTCTTATATGTGTTTTTATTGTATTAAGCGAAATAAATAACCTGTCACATATTTCTAGGTTGCTGTATCCTTCGTTTAATAACTCAGCAACTTCTTTTTCTCTTTCAGATAATTTGTAATTATTTTGTAGAGAACTAAGCCAGTCGTTATCTTTTACCAGATTATTTAGTACTACAAGAAATGCAATTATGTCATTAAACTTATTCCTCAAACCTGAGATATTGATCTTCAGCCTAATCGTATTCCCGTTATTTGAATTACATTCACATTCAAAGGATGATGAGTAGTTAGGGTTGGTTATTATTTTGTCAAGTTCATCGTCAACCATTTTATCATGCACAAAGAGCTTTTTATAATTTGCACCTTCCAGATCTTTACGGGAAAAACCATTTAACAAAATTTTATCCTGGCTAATCCAGGTAATAATTTTATCGGGAGAAAGCATTATAACATGTGCCGGCATTATTGGGCTTATATTTGAAAGAAACCCAACAGCAGAATAGTTATCCGGTTGATATTTTTGTATTGCGAACACAATAAGGAACATAGCTATATTACCAGCATAAATAAGTAATACTTCTGTTGGTATGTTGAAGAAAGAAAGTATAAAGTACGGTATTATTGTAAAACTTCCGCCCCAGATAAAATTTATTAAAATAGCGTTTGCAAGTTTTCTTATACGGTAGTTTTCTGTTTGCTGCCTTATTTCAAATAATGATAATATGAATGCTGCAACGCCTGTAACCAAATAAGAATGCAAAAACCAAAAGAACCAGCTACCGGGATTCATAATTGCGTTCCAACCCCAGGATGTAAGTTTATATTCTCTAAAAATTGAATAACCGCTAAGTGACAAAACAATAATTGCAAATCCTGCCGTGTACAAATAAATAAGAACTCTCTGCCACTTTTTTTCTCTTTCTTTTAATATTGATATAACTGAATGGTAACTTAGCGGGGCTACCAATCCCCAAAGCATTGTTCTGTATCTTAAAAGATCAGAGACTTTTTCAAGACTTTCCTGGTTTTGGATAATAACATTAATTACTCCATAGATAATAAGGACAGTTAACAATGATACCAGAATTTTTATTCCTTTATTATTCCAGCTTAGAAAAGTAATAATTACGGTTAAGGCAAATAAAACTGCCGGCGGAATGAGGTTGAGTATTGATGGTAGAACCATTTGTAGTTTTTATTTGAAAAATAATAAAAATTATAATAAAATCACCCTAAAAGGGTGATGTATAATTTAACGGATCAGAATACTTTCTGCTATTATTTCACTGGTTATTTATGAAAAGTAAAATCCTTGTCTTTCTTGTTTTAGTAAGTTCATTTTTATTAGGACAGAAATACTCGCTTTCTTTTGACGGGGTTGATGATTACGTTCAATTGACAACCGCCATTTCTTCCACACTTACCCCACCATTGACCATCGAGGCATGGATTTATCCAAACGATCTTTCAACCCGGCAAGGCGTGTTTTCCTCAAGACTAAATAATGCCGCAGGTTCTTTCCAGTTTGAAGTGGGACCGGGAGATGGCGAAGGCACAAACCGTGTAATGGTTTACGGGGTGAACACCTTGGTTGCCGCATCTCAAGATAATGCAATTAGCTCAAGCGAATGGACTCATATTGCATATACCCGTGCGGCAGATGGAACACAATATTTATATGTAAACGGCGTACAGCAGACCTTAAGTTTCTATACAAGTTATACGTTCCAAGCAAACAGCACGTATGCGGTTTTGGGTTCCGGTACAAACGGCGGACAATTTTTTAACGGTAAAATAGACGATGTACGAATATGGAGTGTTGTCCGTACC
>CAZIDB010000129.1:0-13376 GCA_964537965.1 uncultured Melioribacter sp.
CCAATCCGGACATTGTGGGCCGCAAGTGTATCTTGGACATCCATATCCGCAATCAAAGGGGAAATCAGTCGGTATGCTGATATTAAGAAGATGATTGATGGAATCCCTTTTTGTCTTTTTAATTTTCCTGGTTTTAATCCATTTTTCATCAAAGTTTAAATTGCGTAAAAGATTTTTCAATTCTGCCTCGGCAAAGGCAGGAGTAATTTGTTTATGGTCAGTTTCAATTGCCGGTTTCCTAACCAGGTCTAAAATCAAATAAACAATTGAAAGTGCAATACAGGCAATTATTAAATACCGGAAAATTTTATTTCTGTCAAAATTAAAATTCATTACTAAACTTTAAGTTAAATATCTATTTGTTTGAAAATACAGGTTTGCGTTTTTCGAGAAATGCGGTAGTGCCTTCGTGAAAATCTTTACTTTGACAACATTCTGCGAAAAGTTTTGCTTCAAGGTTTTCACCCTCTCCGGGCTGCAATTCAAAAGAAAGATTAATAGCCTGAATAGCACCTCGGATTGCAATCTGTCCTTTTTGTGCAATCAGCTTAGCGAACTCCAATGTTTTAGTTAATAGCTCTTCCTGTTTGAAAATTTTATTTACCAGACCGATTCTGTATGCTTCTACAGCGTTAATGTGCTGCCCGCTTAAGATCATTTCAAGCGCCAGGGATTTATTAATTAATTTTGATAACCTTTGTGTGCCACCAAAACCCGGAATTATTCCAAGATTAACTTCAGGCTGGCCAAACTTAGCATTTTCCGAAGCGAATCGTATATGGCAGGCTAAAGCAAGTTCACATCCTCCGCCAAGCGCATAGCCATTTACCGCAGCAATTACAGGTTTGTTATACTTTTCTATTATATCAAAAACTTCCTGCCCGTTTTTAGAAAAGTTAAAACCGGAATCTTCATTTAACTGGTTAAGTTCAGAGATATCTGCTCCTGCCGCAAATGATTTATCTCCTTCTCCAGTAACAACAATTACATGAATAAATTCATCTTTAGCTAAAAGTTTGAATGCCATCTTCAAATCATTTAATGTTTCAATACTCAATGTATTTAATTTTTCCGGGCGGTTTATTTTAACCGTTGCAACCTTATCTTCTTTATCAACAATAACATTTTTAATATTCATTTATTCTCCTGATCATAACTGAATGAAGATTGGAATTCTTAATTTAATATCTGCAGCAAGGTTCTGATTACCAGGCAGATAATTATAGCAGGCCATAAAGTCTATTAAGAACATACTAAAACCTGCGCCAATGTGAAATCCTGCTTTGGAGTTTTCTTCAAGGTAATTGTTTCTACCGGTATCCAGTTTAAATTGATGAGCCTTTTCGAATATTGCAAAAGTGGCACCGATTTCAAAAGTCGGAATCAGAATAACAATATCCTGCACAATAGGCGGTAAAAATAATTTAGCTCCAATACTGAACGGAACAACGTGAGTAGTTAAAGAAGAGTATGCAGTCTTCCTGTAAAAATCAGTTGACCCCGGGTAATTCTCATATGCAATTCGTCCATAAAAAAACAATGGAAGATATTCATTATCTGTATAAGAGATTTCCCCGGAAATACCAATACCCAAAGCCTGTGAATTAGCAAAATCTGCCACTGGGATTCTTGGTCCAATTCCAAGTGCAAAAAATAGACCTCTTGCTTTACCTGAAGGCAAAGGTTGCTGTGCAAACAGATTAATACTTAGAAATGCTAAAAGTAAACTTAATTTGATTAACCACTTATTCATTAGCTTTAATTCTTGTCCGTGTCACAAAGAAATATATTGAAAATAAAATTATCATTAAACCAGAAAAACCGAGCGAAATGTAATTGACTATAATTTTTGAAAACTCAAGAAATCCCTCCCATTCATCAAAGTTTTTTGCAAGTATATTTTTAATAACTGAGATATTAGTTGATCCGGTTAGAAGGACAAGAATCCAGATAAACAGAAAAACTGTTAATGCAGAAGCATAGAGATTTTTGCGTTGAATAAAAACAAGACTTATGAATAAAACATAAGCTGCATAGTTGTAAATATTGAATGGCAATAGTTTCTCTTTATTCATCGGAATAAACTCGTATGCAAAAAGCAATAAGAGGAACAAAAATATTATTGGGAAACTGAACTTATATTTATCTCTTTCATTATGAATAACAATACCGATCATAAATAGCTGTGGTAAGTTCCAGATGAAATAAAGCGGCATATCAATTAAAGATGACAGGCCAAGTTCGTAAAAGAAATACGGATCACTAAAGTCCGCCTTTTTGATTAGGATTAAGCTGCCGAAAATAAGAACTGTAGAAATTAACAGCATTGATAACTGGTTGATAACCTCACGCCAGTTAATATTTTTAATTTGTTTTTTTATTAAATGAAATTTCTTTTCAAACAGAAAAAGAACGAAAGGCAATATAAGTGAAAGATGAAATCTGAATCCGAGAATAATTATGAATCTGTCTAAATCATAATAGCGGAGCAAATACCCAAGACCATTTACAAGAATTAGCGAAAGGAGTAAAATCAATTTAAGTACCTACTGATTAACTTTAGAACTATCGGTTGGTAGGATAATCTCTGTACCAACGCCGTGCTTATATACCAACTCTCCACCTTTTAAACCGGTAAGGTAAACAAGGACACTTCCAATAATTGCAAGAAGAACGAATGAATATTTTATTAAACCGTTAAATTTTTTCTTAAGAATTAAAAATAACCTAAGAAAAAACAGGGCAGTAAAATACCATAAAGTATATGTTGCAAATGTTTCGTGTGCTGAGATTTTTCCCAAAGGAATATTAATGTCCTTATCAAATAACATTTCTGCAACTTTATCTGCCTGGTTGCCCGTTAATACTGCGGCTACTGCTCCAAGCAGACCAAGCACCAAAATAATTGAAGCTGCTTTGGTAAAAGATTCTTTTTTTAAAATGATACCGGTAATCTCAAGGAAACTGAAAGCAAACAACAAAGCAATAGGGAAGTGAACCATCTTTGGATGTAATGATGCTAAGAATTCCATTTCTTTACCTCATTCATTTTAACTGTAATCAACCGCATAAAACACTGCCACCGTTAACGCTTAAGACTGCACCGTTTACGTGTCTTGCCAGGTCAGAAGCTAAGAAAAGAACCGGACCAGCTATATCTTCTGCAGAAGCTATTCTGCCAACAGGAATATCTTTTCTAACTGATTCTTTATAGTCTGCATCGGAAAAAACCGATTCACACATTTCAGTTTCCACCCAGCCGGGCGCAACACAATTAGAAGTTATATTGAATTTGGATAACTCCACAGCAAGAGATTTTGAAAACGCAATTGCTGCTCCTTTAGAAGCTGCATAATGAGAGTGAAACGCCTCTCCTCTTTGACCTGCGGTAGATGCAATATGAATTATTCTTCCAAACTTATTCTCTTTCATTATAGGAATAACAGCTTTGGTTACAAGAAAATATCCGGTAAGGTTTGTTCCTATGGTTTCATTCCAATCTTCAAGATTCATTTTATCTGCTTCGCCGAATTTCCAGATACCGGCATTATTAACAAGAATATCAATTCTTCCGAAATCACTTTCAATCAATGCAACAATCTGTTTTATATCAGATTCCGATTCCATATTCATGCAGTAAGCAACAACTTTATTCGGCTGGTTAATTTTAGTTATTAACTCGTCTGCCGCTTTTTTATTTGATTTAAATGTGAATGCAATATTAGCGCCCGCTTTAGCGAACAGTTCAACACACGCTGCACCAATTCCTCTAGAACCGCCGGTAATAAATGCTACCTTATTTTGCAGATTTATCATGATCGTTTCCTGGTTTTCAAAATTTATTTTCTCAATATTCAATAAGTTACCTTGTAAAGAAACAATCCCTTTGCAGGAACAGCTTCCCAGGCGCTTTGTCTGTCTTTCTGTTCAAAAATATTTCTTATGTAATCACTGTTATAATTTTCAGAAGCTGTACGCAGAATGGTACCTACAATGGCGCGAACCATACCGTGCAAAAACCTGTTAGCTTCGATATGGAAAATAAGTAATTCTTTCGTTTCTCTCCAATCAGCACAGGTTACATTACAATTTTTATTTTCAATTTCAGAATTTTTCTTAGCGAATGAAGTAAAATCTTTGTTACCAATAAATATTTTACTTATCTCTTTCAGTTGTACAAGTTCCGGTTTGCCGGGAAATCTATAACTATAGTTTTCATAAAACGGAGATTTGCCTTTGCTAATGAAATAAAAATAACTTCTCTTAACAGCGCTGAATCTTGCATGGAATTCTTCCGGGACTTCTTCAATATGTTTAATTGCAATATCAATCGGTAAAATAGCGTTAAGCGAATGCCGGAATTTATGCAAATCAATTTTAGTTGGTGAAATAAAGTTTGCTACTTGCCCAAGCGCATGAACTCCGCTGTCAGTTCTGCCTGAGCCAATCAGGTTTACTTCTTCTTTTAAAATTATTTTAATTGAATCTGCAATGGTTTGCTGAATTGTGGGGGCATTTTTCTGAATCTGCCAGCCGGAATAATTTGTTCCGTCGTATTGGATAGTTAGCTTGAAGTTTTTCACCGGTTATAAATTGTTTACATATTTTGTGCAGACAATTATAACAAAATTTTCTACTTCTACCTAAAGCAGTTTAAAGTGTTTTATTATTAAAATCCTAACTGGAAGTTTACATGCAAATTCTCAGGCTGGTTTACATTGCTCCCGAAGGAAACATTCCAGCTTGTTTGCTGAGCAAGTGATTTATTATGTGAGCGGACAAGTAATGCCGCATCAATTGCGCTTATTATTCTGTTTAATATCATTGCACCAACTGCGAATCTTACATTGTTAAAAGCATGTTCGCTGGATTCCCACATACTTCGGTACTGTACTAATTGGGATCTGCTACCCCATTGCCAGCTATCTGTTGACTGGTTGTACATTTCATTAAAATCTCGCTCAAGGCTTCGCTGGTTATTCCAGTCTTCAATATTCATATAATCACTTATATCTGCGTAGTACTTCGCGCTTTTACCGGATTCATTTACACCGGCGTTGGTAACCGCATATGATTTATAATTATCCCTTTGCAAGTTGCCGTAAATTTTTAATCCTGCATAAGTGCACCAGAATACTCCTTCTGCTATTGTAAAGTATTGTCCACGGTTGTAATTACCGGCATACAATTCACCCATACCAGGCAGTATAAGTGAATAGACAACAGCAAGGAAACCACTCTTCTTTCCATCTGAAACATCATTTGGATTTTGAATTTCCGGATTGTTAATGTCTATTGCTTTAATTTCACTTTTCAGATCAAGCAAAGATTTTACACTTTCAGTTTGTGCGAATGAACAGCCAAAGCTAATAACAAGGAGAATAATAATTTTTTTCATCAGATAATTTTAAATTTTGCTTACAAGTTTATGGTTTGAAACTGAATATTTCAAGTTGATTTTTTTTGCTCTACCAGAGAACCGGAGCAGATATTATTCCCGACAGAATTTACGTATATGCCGGTAAATTGATTTACTAATTCAGAATCATATTTGTCCTGAACTCTGACATAGTTGGAAGCGAATCCTTTCATATAACCGGAATGTTCTTCATGTTCAAATAATATTTCTAATGTTTTTCCTTTCATCTTATTGTAGAATTCATGACGCTTCTTCTCGCTGAGAATTCTTAACATATTGTTCCTTTTTTTCCTTTCGGAATGTTCTACTACTCCATCCATATTTATTGCTTTTGTATCCGGTCTTTCCGAATAAGTAAAAACATGAAGATAAGAAATTGGTAAATCCTTCAGGAAATCATAAGTGTCAAGAAAATCCTGTTCGGTTTCACCGGGAAAGCCAACAATAACGTCAACACCAATTCCAACGTCGGGAATTTTGTTTGTTACTTTATTAATTAAATTTTTATAGAAAGATGAATTGTACCGTCTTTGCATCAACTTTAAGATTTTTGAGCTGCCGCTTTGAAGTGGAATGTGGAAATGGTTACAGATCTTTTTATTGTTTGCTGTAAGACACAATATATCATCAGAAAGAAGATTAGGTTCTATCGAACTAATCCTGATTCTGAATTCGCCCGGTTCATTTACAAGCAGTAAAAGAAGCTCATATAGGTTTGTGTTTATTGCTTTACCGTAATCACCAACATTAACCCCGGTAAGAATAATTTCTTTGTATCCTTCGGAAATTAACTTCCTGAAATTAGTAAGAATAGTCTCAGGTGAAAGGCTTCTGCTTTTACCTCTTGCAAGTGGGATTGTACAGAATGAACATTTATAATCGCAGCCATCCTGAACTTTAAGGAAAGCTCTTGTCCGGTTGTCAGCGTCTGTACTGGAAGCAGCGTAAACATCTGTCAGCTCATCAGTGGGTGAAACATAAATGCATGAAAGTTCTTTCTTGCCGAAGTCCTCAATCAGTTCAAAGATTTTAAATTTTTCATTGCTGCCAAGTATAACATCAACACCATCTATCTTTCCAATTTCTTCAGGGCGAAGCTGGGCATAACATCCGGTTACTGCAATAAAAGCATCAGGATTATTTCTTAATGCTCTTCTAACAATCTGGCGGCATTCTTTGTCGGTATGTTCCGTTACTGAACAGGTATTGATTACATATATATCCGCCTGTTCATTAAAGTCAACAATATTAAATCCTTTATCAAGAAACTGGCTGCCGATAGTAGAAGTCTCGGAGTAGTTCAGTTTACAACCCAAAGTATAGAAAGCTACTTTTGCATCATTGCTTTTAGTAATCATAATATCGATTGTGTCATCTTTCTTTTTTCATAATATAAGAAATGCCATATCATTTAACGATATGGCATTCCTGAATTGAAATATATAGTAAATTAGTTAGCCGAAGTTGCGTCGGTAGCCGGAGCAGCCGGACTAACCGGAGGAATCGGCTCTTCTTCGTAACTTGGGAAACCGGATGAATCAACTACATCTGCGTTTGCATTATGTATATCATCAATGGTTACTTTTTCTAATTTATGTCTTGTTATATATTCTTTTATTTCTTCATCGGATTTTTCTTTAAGAGCACCGATTGCACTTAGAACAATTTTCTTATTCTCTTTATCGAATTCTACAACCTTTAACGGAAGTACAACTTCAACAGGGAAGCAGAAAGAGATGTTCTTAATTTTAGAAGTAGAAAGCTGTGTAACCGGAACAAATCCGTCGACTTTGGATGGAAGTTCTGCGATCAATCCTTTTTCGATTATGCGTACAACTTTACCATCTGTAATTGTTCCAACTTTATAATTCTTCTCAAAGATATCCCATGGATTTTCCTGGATCTGTTTATGACCAAGAGAAATTTTTCTTTGTTCGGTATCAACTGCAAGAACGATGACATCAATCTTTTCACCTTTCTTAACAACTTCTCCGGGATGACGGATCTTCTTTGTCCATGATAAATCTGAAATGTGAACCAAACCATCAACGCCCGGTTCAAGTTCTACGAACACACCAAAGTTAGTTAAGTTACGTGCAATACCTGAATGCTTTGAACCAACAGGATATTTCTGCATTAATGCTGACCATGGATCCGGAACCAACTGTTTCATACCAAGAGAAATCTTTTTGTCTTCTTTATCAAGACTTAAGATAACAGCTTCAACAACCTGTCCCATAGAAACAAACTGTGAAGGATGTTTAATATGAAGAGTCCAGCTCATTTCAGAAATGTGAATCAAGCCTTCGATGCCTTTTTCAATTTCAATAAATGCGCCGTAATCGGTAAGAGAAACAACGCGGCCTGAAACTTTATCGCCGATTTTATATTTCTCTTCAATATTATCCCAAGGATGAGGTAATAATTGTTTAAGTGAGAGAGAAATTCTTTTCTTCTCGGTATCGTAATCCGTAACAACAACTTTAATTTTTTCGTCAAGTTTAACAACTTCACTCGGATGATTAATTCTGCCCCAGCTTAAATCTGTAATGTGGATTAAACCATCAACACCGCCAAGATCTACGAACACACCGAAATCTGTAATTGCTTTAACAATACCTTCAAGAATCTGACCTTTCTCAAGACTATCAAGAATAGCTTTTCTCTGGTCGGAGATTTCTTCTTCAATAAGTACTTTATGAGAAACAACAACGTTTTCAGTAGGAATATTAATTTTAACAACTTTGAAATCCATCGTTTGACCAACGAATGCATCAAAGTCTCTTACAGGTCTTATATCGATCTGAGAACCAGGGAGAAATGCTTCAATTCCCATAAGGTCCACAACCATACCGCCTTTAATTCTTTTAAGAATTTTGCCCTGCATGATTTCACCGGTTTCGTAAGCCTGAATAACTTTATTCCAGATTCTAAGGAAGTCTGCTCTCTTTTTGCTAAGAACAAGATTGCCTTCACCGTCTTCAACACTTTCGATTACAATTTCAACTTCAACACCCATCTTAATTTCCTCACCAGCATTAAACTCGGATTTTGGAACAGTGCCTTCAGATTTGAAACCGACATCAAGAATAACATTATCGCCCTGGAAACCGACGATTTTACCTTTAATAATTTCTCCTTCCTTTACATCTTTAAATGATTGGGAATAGAGACGGGATAAAGCTTCCAATTCCTCTACAGAATATTCATCTGCATTAAGAAATTTTTCCTTACCCTTTGAAGCAGGTTTTGGTTGTACTACTTCGTCATTTTTTTCTTCTGGCATATTGCCTCCAAGAATTTTTCTGCATTTAACAAACAAGTCATCAGTATTTGTTATAGCAGTATTTGTTTTAGTTGAACATAAATTATTATGATGACTTAAAACTTATGATTCATATCAGGAATTCACTAATAATAAAATCTTAGCTTACTTCAATTCCTGTTCTTTTTATTTCATATATCAAAGGAAGCCAGTTATCTTCTTCAAATGATTTTGAGGATATTGCCACAGGTTCTATCCTTGCATCTATTTCACCTGCAATTCTAAAAAGAAGCATACCTTCATCAACAGGATCAACACCGAATTTTTCAGAAATTACTGCAACATCAATATCGCTATCTTCCGAATTCATTTGTTTTGCATAGGAACCGTACAGATATAATTTGTTTACTGTTATTCCCTTAATGAAAAGATGTTCTTTATATTTCTTTACAATATTTATAATTGATTTTTCAACCATTGGTATATTTTATTTATTTCATCAAGATTTTTCTTTGTAAAATCCTGGTCACATTTTTCAATGTACTTTTTTCTATCAATTGGATATCTACCTTCAAAGTAGAATTCCATAAATTCTTTAAGCTTTATTTTATATTCTTCAGGAACCAGTAACTTACTTTTTTCAACAAGCAAAGGTAAAGAATGTGTAACCGGGGCATGTTCCTTATTATTCTTTACATAAATTGATTTCAATAATTTTTCTAAAGCAAGATGGCCAAAAAATAATGAATAAGAATACTTGTGCGAATTATAAAGTGATTTTGAAACATCTAAATCTTCAATTGATCCTTCTAACCAGTAACCAATTGTTTTGTTAATATCAAAATCAATTTCCATTATTTATTGAGCCTATATATTCCTTAATCTTCTGCATCAACCATTGGGGAGTGCTTGTGGCACCTGTAATTCCAATACTTGATACATTGTCAAACCATTTAAAATCTATTTCATTAACGTCTTCAATAAAGTAAACGTTGGGATTTTCTTCCTTTGCAATGTTATAAAGAACTTTGCCGTTGCTGCTTTTTTTTCCGGCTGCAAAAATAATTACATCATTAGCTTTGGCAAACTCTCTCAGTTTCTTATCACGACCGGAAACCTGTCCGCAGATTGTATTCTTTGCGTGAAACTGGATAGCCTCATCTTCAATAGAACCAATCTGTAATTCTTTAATCCTTTCTCTTAACGCATCGGCAATTTTGTTAAACGTTTCTTTATCCATTGTAGTTTGCGAGAAGAGTACAGTTGGTTTCTTAAAATCAACTTTCTCAAGAGCTTCATCAATTGAAAGAACAATTATTGCCTTATCATTTGTAACACCGCGTAAACCTATAACTTCAGCATGATCTTTTTTACCGAAAATAACTACCTGGTATTCATCATCAGCAAACTTTTTAATTCTTTCCTGCACTTTGGTTACAACCGGACAGGTCGCATCAATTAATTCAAGTCCGTACTTTACCGCATCCTTGTAAGTGGAAGGTGGTTCGCCATGAGCTCTTATAAGTACCTTACTTCCTTTTTCAAGTTTTGCAAGATCATTTACAGTAATTGTCTCAAGTCCTAAATCATTAAGTCTTTTTACTTCGGCAGTATTATGTATAATATCGCCGAGTGAGTAGACTTTACTTTTTCCATCATTTGTTCCGCATGTATTTTCAGCTATATCAATTGCGCGAACAACACCCCAGCAGAAACCTGCATTGGGATCAATATTTATTTTAACATTAAACATTAACAAACTTTCATTTCAGGATATTTCTTACTCATAACATTCTTTACAATGTTAAGAATAATTTTAACCTGTTCATCAATTGTAATATCAGATGTATCAACTTCAAAGGCATCCTCTGCTTTTGTAAGCGGGCTGTCATCTCTGTTCGAATCAATATAATCTCTTTTACTCAGGTTCTGCTGAACTTCACCTAAGGAGAATTTCTCGCCTTGTTTTATAAAATCAATCTGTCTTCTTTCGGCTCTTTTTTCAATTGAAGCGGTAAGATAAATTTTTACATCCGCATCAGGAAAAACGACAGTTGTTGTATCTCTTCCTTCGGTTACAAGGCAGGTATCTTTTCCAATTTCCTGTTGAATTTTAACGAGTGCTTTTCTAACACCGGAAATTTTACTTACCTCGCTTACCTTAGAGTTAACTTCAAAAGAACGTATTTCGTCAGTTACATCTTCATTATTTATTATAACAATTGTTTTTCCATCTGCAAAGTTCAATTTTATAGAACTCATTTCTGTAAGCTTTGTAATTGCATTTTCATCATCAATAATGCTATTTCTTAAAGCCAGGTAGGTTATAGCCCTGTACATAGCGCCGGTATCCAGGTAAATAAATCCTAATTCTTTTGCAACAAGTTTTGCAGATGTACTTTTTCCCGAGCCGGCTAGCCCATCTATTGCGATAATAAAACGGTTTAACATAGGCAGTAAAAATACGAAAATCGGTTGTGGATTCAAAAATATTTCATCTGCCTGTACTTAGGTTTCATTAAGAAATAAATCCTTGGATTTAGTGCAAATATGAGTTAAAAACGCAATTATTCTGTTGGAAAATAAATTCCGGATAATTTAAAATTTAGTGCAGTAACCTCTGAAAAAATTCAAGATGTCATTCCTGTATATTTCCCTCTGCTAAAAGTTGATAAATGCGGCAAACAGGAACAGGAATCGTAAAAAGTTATTATGAAATCCAACCCGCATTATAAGTCAATCTTATGCGAAATTTTATTCAGAGATCTTTATTCATAGGTAATCACTTGATATTCATTTATTCTGTCTGTTTTCTGATTGCCCATTCCGGGAATGTTAGTGAAGGCTGATGACTCGTGTTATCCGCCATTGTCCGTTTTCATTTTTCCATATATGTAAAATTTGGAGTAATTGTTATTATTAACTTTTTCTCTTTCAATTGAATAGAATCTATGCCTTCCCATCTCAACAGCTCCGTAATTATTTATAGGATATACCTCAAGGCTGCCTTTAAGAAGTTCTCTGTTTACCTTTCCGCAGATATTTCTTTTATATGCGTCAATAGTAGAATCTTTTGAAGTAGATAGGCCGCCCTGGTCATGATAAAATTCAAGGTCTTCAGAAAGTAATGAATTCATTATATCAAGTTTGCAGTTATTATATGCATCTTCAAAAACGCTGTCCATATGGGCAATACTATTATATAATTCAAAAGATTGAGGGGTATAATCATCTTGTTGATTCTTTACCGCTTTTGTGGGAGAATAAGCTGCAAGAATTGATATGGCGAATATTCCAATAATAGTTTTTGTTAATGCATTTTTCATATTTCTTCCGTTTCATTCTTTAGTTTTACTTAGGTTAATAGTATTACGGCAAAGCTCCGTATTTCTATAGGACTTTCATTTTACTGCTGTTACCATTTAATTAAAAATATTTTCTTTTTGATTCTCTAATCAAAAGAACATATTAATTTGAAATCGATTATGTAGATGAAAATTTGCACTTATAGTTTGGACTTTGACTGATACAGGATGGCCTCTAAATAATAATAATCATTTTGTCATTCTTTAAATCGTAAAGTCATTAGTACTTTTTCTTTTAACAGTATGTACAAAGATCCGTTTAGTAAAATAAAATAGTAAAGCCTAAACCAAACAATATTGGTACATCATCATCAGATTGTTTTGATACATACATAGCTTTTGCGATCAAATTAAAATGTTTGAATATATTGACCTGCAAAGCTCCTCCATATTTTAACTCAATGCTACTTTGGCTTACAGTTACATTCGAGTTTATCCTATAAGCAAATCCTAAGAAAGGTTTTAATGAAAAATCAGAATCATAAAAGAATTCTGACGTTCCAAGCATATTTATATCATAATATGGTGAATTATTATAAATTCCATTTTCAACTCCCAGAGAATAGATATACTCAAACCCGGGTTGTAATGAGACATCAACAAAATGATTTTTATAAAATCCGAATTCTGCAGATAATTTAGCATTATGAATTACAACAGCAGTATTGTATTCCAGGCTGATTCTTTCAAAGTATTTCCGTTCTGATTCTTGTGCAAACAGACTATTGCCAAGATAAACAATCAAAGCAATAATATTTACTGATAGCATGTTTCTCATAAATTCTGTTCCTCTGTTTAGCAAGTAAATTGCTTTTGATGTCTAACATTTTAAGGAAATAAAATCAATCATTATTGTTCCTGTTTAACTGGTATGCCTGGTTATCGAAACAGTTATTAGCCTTTAATTCAGAATGCTCCATCAGAAGGAGATCAATTCGTTTTAATTTACTAACTAAAATAAACCAGAGTTTATCAAACAATAAATCATCCTAAGATTTTTCCTGGACAGTGGCATCTTTATCAGAAATTAATTCAATTGTGAATCATCAGTTTGGTTTCTTTAACAAGCTTCCTCATTTATTCGTACTAATTTAACAACAATAGTAAAGTACACATTAAGTACACGTCTTTTCATTCTGCATATTCTGATCTCAACGACTAACCTGTAGCAATCTCAGTTTCATTTTGACGAGTAAATTGAATGTTTTTAGAAATCTTAGTCCCAACCTTATCCCAATGTATAGAGAAATATTTTCCCCGCAATATTAGTTTAATTTAATTCTGATGTCAAGATACCATCTGTGGTCTTATCACTTTCTTATAAATA
>CAZIDB010000130.1:0-13308 GCA_964537965.1 uncultured Melioribacter sp.
TTTTAAATTCATTTTATCTATCCTTTTTTCCCTGCTCTTAAGTTGACAGCATTGCGATACAGAATGCCAGGTTCGTCCTTGTGTAAATGAAAAGGAACTTGAGAACTGTGCATACTGTGAGGATTTTGGATGTGATAAGCTAAAATCAAGAATGAATGCGTTTGAAGAGGTTATAAGCAAGTTTACAGATATTCCTGAAAGAGATTACAGGATTTTTCTTATGCCGTTCAATAGCAAAAAATATTTGATGGAAATAAGAGAACAACCTTGAAGGTTCTCATCCGAATACACAAAAAACCTTCAAGGTTCTACATGGAGACGAACATTTGACTCAGGACCTTCAAGGTTACTCATTCTATCCAGTATGAGAACCTTGAAGGTTGAAGCAGCATCACTTTGGTTGAGTAGGTCCAAAATCAAAAGGATAAATAAAAGAAACTCTCGGCTCAATTTTTTTCTGAGGTTTAAACTCGATCACCCTGTCATCTGCATCTCTTACAGGTGCAAACGTCCACTGGTATACTAACGAAACCAAAAGATAAGGATACGGTTTGTATCCAACTTCGGTGTAAAGATAAGAACGATCATCAAGAGTGAATAAATCCTTTTCATCCTGAATATTTACTTTATCATAACCGGCACGTGCAACATAAGATCCGTCTTTTGGAGAAACATCAGCCATCAAATGCAGGATTCCGCTTGTCGGGTAATCATCAAGCCTTTGATAACTACCGATTATATCAAATGTATTCAACACACGAACAAGCAATTCTCCATAGAAGCCATTGCCAACTGATCCAAGAGCATTTAAACCTGCTGCTTTACCAGAGAATGTTCCGGTGGAAGTATCAAGTGCGAATCGCTGAATTTCATACAACGAGTTGAAATATGAAGGAAGATAATTATCACCATTGAATCTTCTTTCAAGTTTAGCATGAACATCAACTAAACCCAGACCATTTAAATCAAACATCAATCCTGCTGCTGTACCGCTTCCAAAATCAACTATCTTTGCAAAATCAAAATAAGGAGTTAGAGTAACAAAGCTTGATAAGCCAATTGGTAAACCAATATCAAAGCCCATAATTTTTATAGCACCATGATCTTCGGTTATATTGAATTTATTATTTGTATGATTGTAGGTTCCATTTATTACAGTTGCGTATTTATTAAAATCGGTTGCAAAGGTAGCACCAACTTCAAGATTACTTATGATTGGAATTTCTGAGCCTCCGAATTTCAGAGGACGGACATAACCTCTTAATCCAGCTACACCTGTTTCTCCAAAATTCCCATAAACAGATTCAAAGCCGAACGCGTTAAAATCAAGATCGAACTCCAAACCTATTTTTCTAACATCGTAGGTCGGACTGTTATTATACATGTACATAATGCTTCCGTGACCAAGTGTAGCATAATCCAATGCTCCCAAACGAACATAAACATCATCCCTTTTATAACCATATCTAACGTAACGGATAATACTAAGGTAGTCAGAAAACTCATTAAAATTTTCCTTGCGTAGTTTGCCTTCGCTTGTAAATTCAAGGTTCAAATCTAATCCTACCCCAAAATTTGAAAAACCAATTTCCGGTCGCAAGTGAACAGCATAACATGGTTGTCCATCAATCCAGGTTAAACCGAATCCACCGGCAACATTTCCCTGGTTAGCACCGGGTAACATCTCCCATTGGGAAAAAGCAGATTGATAAGAAAGGAATAAAAAAAGAAAAAGTAATGCTTTTTTCATAGACACCTCTTTTTTGACTACTTAATTATAGTCATTTTTTTCGTCTCAATAAACTTTTTCTTGCCGTCATCAATACTAATTGAATAAAAATATGTACCGCTTGATATTGAATTTGATCTGGCAACATCCGGGGTGTTTTGAGTTGAGAATGAATATTCATAATGGCCGGGTTGTAATTCAGAATTTAGTAAAGTTAAAATTTCTCTTCCCAGCGCATCAAATATTTTTAATTGAACCTGCGAAGTAACGGGTATTTCAAACGATATTTTTGTTGACGGGTTGAAAGGATTAGGATAGTTCTGAAATAGTTTAAAGCAGGCAGCAATGTTTTCTTCTGTCGCAACATCAACACTATTAATTGTTACTTCAAGCGTATCTGTAAATTCAGATACACCATCGGTATCAATCTGTTTTAACCTATACCTATAAATTCCATTTTTCGTTATGGAAGTGTCGGCAAAGAAATAATCCTTTGGTGAGAAGCTGTTTCCATGACCAGGCATAAAACCAATTACTGCAAATGAAAAATTATCATCAGCCCTTTCAATATCATAACCGTAATTATTTACTTCTGTTGCTGTTCCCCAATAAAGATTAATAATTGAACCTTCGGGATTAGCATAGAAATAGACTAACTCAACCGGCATAATTTCATCCGGCAAACGATATGTGTTATAATGTTTGGTTTGAGCAGAATAAAACGATAATAAAGCAATAGCAAGAATTACAACTTTTGTCTTCATGGTTAACTTTCGTTAAATATTTACTAAAGGTTTATCTTACAATGGCAAGCTTTTGAGTCTGAACCAATTGCTTATCACCTTTCTTAACCTGAATCCTGTAAAGATAAACTCCATTGGCAATCAGGTTTCCGTCTTCATCTCTCCCGTCCCATGGAATCTGGTTAAAATCATATTTCAGTTCAGATGAAGATCTTACAAACTCTTTAATCAATCGACCTGCAACGGTATAAATTTTAATTTTAAATTCATCCGGAATCTGAGAGAGTTTAAAAGTAAAAGAAGTATTATCCTTAAACGGGTTAGGATAGTTGAACACATCAAGTAAGTTCATTTCATTAGAAACATTAAAAATCTTTTCATAGCCGGGACTATCCTCAATATTGCCGATGATATTCTGACCATATACTCTTAACCTATGTTCACCATCAGTTAATGAGGGTAAATATGTAAGAACAAGTTTGCGATTAATTGTATCCGAAAATATTTTGAGATTAGAATAATTTACTTTCTCCCCGTCAAGGTAAATCTGGACAGAAGCAGAATCGTTTACTGGAAACCACACCGGGTAGCTCAAGGTCATATTAATTTCAGGATTCGGTGAAATATAATCTCCATCAATAATATCAACACCATCATAAGTAACAGCAAGAGTAGCTGATGTTACAGAAGTTGAAGTTGTATCCTTTTTAATATTAACAGGAATATCATAAACATTATTATCTTCATATAGCTCAAGGATTTTATTACTGTCATCAATGGAAACTCTGAAAGTCATTTTTCCAAAACCATCATAGGAATTTGAATGATAATTATAAGAAAAATATTTTCTGTTCATTGAATCAAGTCGCACTACCAAAGAATCAAATAATTGTCGTTGAGAGTTATCCGGTTTAACAAGGAACAGGTTTACATTAAAGCTATCCGCCGGTGATTCACCAACATTATAGACATAAAAATTAATTTTAACGCTGTCTCCCTGAACGAGAGAATCTTTCGAAGATGATGCGACTTGGTAGTTGGTAGCAAGCTCAGGAAGTGTGTGGTATGTAACACTTAAGGATGATAAATTGGGAGATATAGAATCTGAGTCCGTTTTATAATTTGATAGAATTCTAATTTTGGGATGAACCTTAGCATCGACTAAGTTTAGATCTGCAGTACCATTATTCATCACCAAAATATTTAAAGTGTCCATAATTCCATTAGTTCTAATTCCTACAGGACAAAAAGAACTATTCATTTCATGGTTGGTTGTTTGATTGATATAAAGAGAATCCCATTTCCCAACCGGACCAATTTCAGAGGTTAAAAGTGATCCATTTTTATTGGGTATAGAAAAAGAAGTGTCTATTTCAACATGTCCTTTATATGGTTTGGAAAATCCTTCTGGAACTGAACCAGAAGTTGCTCCCTTTTTACCAATTATTGCCCAGGAACCTCTAAAGACAAGACTGTCAATATAAATACTTCCAAGAGTTTTGATTTGATTTTTTAAACTAGATGAAGATATAGTACCTTCATCCGATACAGCTATTATGACAAGATATTTATTCGAAAGTGTATCAAGATAATTTATATAATTATTTACTTCTGTTGCCCCACCACCAAGTAAATCAAAACGTTTATATGAAAGGAATTCAAATGTAGCAGCATCAAAGAGACAGATATGATGACCTCTTAAAGTATTTTCAGGAATATAATTTTTAGAATTTTTTTGTATAACAGCGGAGTTTCCATCGTTAAAACCGGCAGAAAAAACTGAAAAGTCTGAATAACTTGTATCAAATTCCAGGCTGCTTTTTTGATATTTTAAATTAGTTAAAGTCGAAGTTGAAAAAGAAAGACTGTCTTTTAATAAATAGCTGTTGATTTTGCTTTTAATAAAAGATATTGAAGAACCTATAACGTTGCTACCCGTAATTTTTATTCTCATCCAATATCGTTTATCTTTTTCTAAACCTGAAATGTTTATTGGAGTCCAAAGTGTGTCTATTGTTTTAATAACAATGTTTGAATTTTCGAAATTTCCATTGGTCGCTAATTCAACTTCTAATGAATCATTATTTCGCTTATTGCTTGAATTAAAGAATAATAATGAATCACCTATTCCATTTTCAACAGAATGCAAAATATTACTTTTAATTGTTGAACCTACAACATAATATTTTATCTCAGCAAAATTGTCTGCTTCAGATATTTCTTCCAAATAATTATTGGAATCAAGAGAAATTGTTAGATTATGTTCCCCGGGTTTTTTCCTGATCGGAATTGAGACAGATAATGAATCAGAAAAATTAGGCAATAATTTTTTAGCTAAATAAATAAATTTCTCAGATTCTTTTCCAGTATCTTCAACAATTATATCAAATGTATCATTTATCACTTTTCCATAATTATAATAAGTGAAAGTGACTGATAACGAATCCATTAAGTCAGACGGATTAGTTGTTTTTAATTTTATGCCTGATGATGATACAAATAAGTTTGGATGTTTTGGTATCTGCAACTGTATTATTGGATCACCAATTAAAGTGTTCGTCAGTGCAAATAATTGATAAATTCCAGAGCTGCCATAAGTTTGGAGCATGTTCAATTTAGCTTGTTTCAAAGCTTCACTTATTGTAAAAATCGAATCTTTTAACACTTTCTCATAAAATAACTTTGGTGCCAACAATGAAGAAGATAAAAACCCAAGTGAAGAATTTCCGATGTATGCTATTGCATCTCCTTCATTGGAGATAACAAATAGTTGTGAGAAAGAAGTAACATCTGGTTCAGCAAAGCGTGCTGTTGAGCAACCAAAGTCTGTTATTAATGGATGTCTGTTGACTTTATTTTTTAACTGCGATGGTGTTGTAATGGAATTATCCCAGGTTTGAGTACCACTGTGTCCAAGATAAGATATAAATACTGACCCATTATTAATTGTTTCCTGAATTTCAGAATCAGTATATGGCCCAAAGTTAGTGTTGGGATTTATTGTCTTGTAAAAATGTTTTGATGTCCCACCAATAGGAGGATTTGAAACATAATTATTGATAACAAAATCATTAACTTCACGTAGTTGATCCAACTGACTTTGATTATTCCCTGTTCCTCCTGAGAAAAAAATAAATCTTTTATTCCAACTATCGTAATTATCTAAAGCATGATTTATATGTTTATTCATATAGTAATTAAGCTCTTCTTCAGAGGTAACAGGAATTCTGCCAATATTCATTTGTGGTAAATAAGCTCCTGTCGTATCCCATGTTACAAACCAGTTATCGCTTACAGATGCACCGAATGAGGGTACAAAATTATATTTCGGAGGAGTGCTCATATATTTTGTTTTATTCGCAAGATAATCATAAGTGGCTCCACCAATTAAACATACAAATTCAGGATATGGATATTGCCAATAACTATGAGTTGACTTAAGAAAATCTTTAATTGCTTCAGGATTAAAATATCCATAGAAAAACTCATCATAAATATCATCTACATCAATTACTTTCGCTTTAACATTATAATGATCAGAAATGAAGGATGCATACTCATTTGTTTTGGATATGAATTTTTTATTGGTAACAGCAATATAATCAGCCTGAAGGTTTGGATTTCTTAGATTCATGAATTGTTTTACATAGTAAATCTTTGGTGATAAAATTCTACTTTCTTTTATCAGTATGTATTTCTCTTTGTTATTGAGTGTATCAGTAAATATTATTTCGTTGTTATTCCGAAATAATTTAAATCTTTTAATCGAATTACCAAATTTCCAGACGATAATTGAATCACTGGAAACGTTTGAAATAATAATTTTCTTAACAGTTGGATAGGATTCAATAAAAGGAAAAAAAAATAACAGAGAATCATTATAAGTCTTTAACCATCTCGGATATTCAACTTCATACCAATCATAAATACAAGTATTAGGAAATGCTTGTGTGGCAAACGAATGTACCTTAAGTGTATTAGTTCCGTCAGATAAAATATTTGAATTATATGCTCCTTTAAGAAGTTTTTGAGAATATTTATCTATATAACCGGAATCCTGTAATTGCGAATTGTTGACAGAAATAGCCAGAAGGTGAGCATTCGATATTATATTTGAAGCATAACTTTGTTGTTTCGAAAAAACATAAAAAGTTTTATCAGGATAAACATCAGAAACAGTAAAATTGGAATTTCTTGTTCCTACTCCCAGATTACCCTCATGCCAAGTTTTATTTTCAAACCAGAAAGGCATTTCTCGTCTTACCTGATCTGCCATTGAAAAATCAAACCAGTTATTTTTTTCATAATGAATGATTTCATCATAATATTCTAATGTATCGAATACTTCAGTTGTATATCCGTTATCTCCAATTGGAACACGTAAACCATTGCCTCCACCCCATGTCAACCAGTAAATTGTAGTATCACTATAATGATCTAAATATTCATTATATGGTTCTCCGAATTTGTTTATTTCCCGATGTTTGCCACCCATATTTCTTACACCTACAAATTCAATAAAATCGGATTGATCAAAAGAATTGTCTTCTTCTCCCGAAACATATATTGGCAATTCTTTTCCCCTATTCAATAGTCTTAAAGATTTTGGATTAAAAGTAGTAAGATTTATATAAGGAATTAGATCAGCGTACGTAATATGATAAACAGCGTCCGTGTTCACACCTATTTTGACATAGCTTGATTTATAATCTATCCACTTATCAGTGGTATCATTTTCGCTGAATACATTTCTTTGAGATTTAATATTTGTATAACTAATCTTGCTTGGTGTAATTGAATTTAATCTTTCTTCAGATGCTATTGTTGCCTCAACATTTTCTGTATAATTAATTTCCAACCGAAAACTTATTATTCTTCTTGTACCACCTTCATTTGAACTATAAATAAAAGGTGAGAAAGAAAGATGAAGATATTTATTCCCTTCATAAAAGAAATATCCTCTCTCTATCAGGAAATTAGAGTTATAAGATTTGGGTGGAGAAGTATTATATTTATATTGAATTTCTTTTTGATTATTCACTGTAAAAGTCGGATTAACTTCCGGAGTAGCAGGAATTATTTCTTCTTTTTCAATAAAGAATTGTATCTTTGGTTTTGAGTCAATCTGGATTGGAATAAAAATATCTGATTCTGGTAAATTAAATTGCTCAGATTTTGATTCATCAAATGGAGTTTGGAATAATAATTTATTTTGGGAAGTAGTTTTATCCAGGTAAAAGCGATAATCGTTGCTAAAATAAAGTATATGCTTATTTCCGTTAATTGTTTCTGATACTAAAGAAAACTGAGGATAAATAACTTGGACCAAATTAAAGAGGAATAATATTATTGCTAAATTTCTTCTAACCATTTTTAAGAGAATTTTATTAATGATAAATATTATGATCGTATATGTATTTAAATGATATCAAAATTAATAATATAAAAGATACGGCTTCCTTAGAAGATAAATTACTTCATTTAGTTAATTATGACAAGCCTTCAATAGTAGTTACATTCAACCTTGATTTCTTAAGGATCTCATTTCAAAATAGTCACTTTAAGGAAATCTGTCAGAGGGCTAAAATTGTTCTCGCAGATGGAATCGGGATAACAATTTTGTTAAAATTAAAATATGGAAGATCAATAAAGCGAATAACAGGTAACGATCTCTTTAAAGATTTGCTAAAAATAGCTGACAAAAGAAAATTAAAAATAGCTCTTGTTGGTTCTACCCAACAATCATTGTCTAAAATTAAAAATAAATGTGCAAGTTACTTCCCAGGTATTTCATTTTTACTTTTATCGCCACCATATTATTTCGAGAAAGATAAATTGACAAACGATAACATCATAAATCAATTGAAAGTCTTTCAACCAGACATTTTAGTTATTGCACTGGGCTGCCCAAGACAGGAATTATGGATTTCAGAAAATATGGAGTTAATAAATGCAAAGATAAACGTTGGTGTTGGTTCAACCTTAGATTTTTATTCAGGATTAAAAAAACGATCACCATTATTTTTACAAAGAATTGGATTAGAATGGTTATGGCGGTTACTAAACGAACCTAAAAGATTATTTAAAAGATATATACTGGACGATTTTCCATTTTTCTTGAAATCAGTATTTGGTTTATTGTTTAATAAAAGCGCCTTATGAAAACTATTCGATTACTTCACCTGATGAAATCTTTCGACATTGGAGGTGTTGAAAGGTCGACAATAACGTATTCAAACCAATTAACTACTCTTATAGAATCTGTCGCGATATTTGCAAAAGAAGGCAGACTAAATCACTCGAATATCGTCAATAAAAATGTATCTATGTTTTATACAATTGGTAAAATTTCTAATCCGTTTACTTCATTATTCAACTTAATTAAAATTATTGCTATCATTTTCAAAACAAATATTAACGTTATTCACTACCATCATCGGATTTATGTCCCATTTATAAGAATAATTAAACTCTTGTTTCCGGAAGTAAAAATAATATACACGCATCATAACTTGTTTCAAGATAATATAAACAAGTTGATTTTTGCCGATCTTAACATCGCAATTAGTCAATCAACGAGCAATGACTTAGCCAAATATTTAAAGTCAAATATTAAATTAATACCTCATGGAATAGAACTTATCCCTAATAGAATAATTGATCATGAAATAAATACTGTAGGATATGTTGGAAGATTCCACGAGTCAAAAGGTATTTTCACTTTATTAAAAGCTTTTCAATCTCTTGTCACTCAAAAAACCGGAATTAAATTAGTTTTATATGGTGAAGGAGACCAATGTGAGAAGATATTAGACTTTACCCATACAAATAATCTTCAAAAGGAAATAACAATCTGTCCTCCTGCTATTGATCTACTGTGCATTTATAAAAATATTGATCTTCTCGTTGTACCGTCAGAAAATTTAGAAGGTTTTGGTCTTGTTATTATTGAAGCAATGAGTTTTAGTATTCCCGTAATCACTTCAGATTTAGAACCATTTAAGGAAGTAATTATTCATGAAGTAACGGGTCTGATTTTTGAAAAAGGTAATAATGAGAGTTTAAAAGAAAATATTATTCGGATTATAGATGATCAAAATCTTCGGGAAAAAATTACAAGCAATGCTATTGGTTTAATAAAAACGAATTTTGATGTTAATAATTATATAAAGCATTACTTGGATGAAGTGAAAAGATTATTAGAAAATAATTAAAGAGATTTATATCGATTTGAAATTTTGAATTTTAATATACTTTTTTATTACCTCTTTAATTCTCATTGAAAACAATACTACTCTTACAGATCTGCTTTATTTATGTTGATTAAATATTCTACGAATATGTTTTAGAATAAATTAAAATACACCTTTTCCAGTAACACCACCTAATACCTCTTCAATGGTTTTGAACACTGAATAAACACTTATTTCAGTTAAGCAATAAGGTTCTTCATATTTACACTTCCATTCACATCCAAAACAATCCATTTTATGGAAAAAATAATATTCGTTTACTTTAATATCATAGGGGAAGAAATTGCCATTTGAACCTCCTCCAATAATTGCAACAGTATTAATATTTAAAGCTTTTGCTATATGAGTGAAACCAGAATCATTACCAATAAAAGCAATTGCATTTTTTACAATAATTGCACTCTCAGTAATTGTTAATTCCCCAGCCAAGTTTATTATTTGTTCGTTTTTAGAAAAGTACTGGTCTATACTATTTTTTTGATCACTATTTCCGATCATAATTACCATAAGATTTGGAAAATTATTTACAATTAGTTGTACCAACTCAGTATACTTATTGATACACCAATTCTTTTTAACGTCGTCGCTAAAAGGATTAATTACCAAATAGTTATTTTTTAAATTAAAATATATCTTTTGTTTGAGAGTTAAATATTTTTCCTTAGGTATTTTAAGCGTTGTTCCATCCCTTATATCAGCGATGGATATTTTTTTAAGAACTTCTAAATGCTTTTCATATTCATTTGTAATATTCTTTGCAAGAATTTCAGAATAATATGTGTTGAGTTTCTCGCCAAATAATTTCTTCAGATATTTAAAATTAGAATTAAGTGCATAGATTTTACTTGCACCACTCAATAGCGCAAGTTCATCGACTGTCACACCTCTAGCTGCTGTTAAATTAAAGCAATATTCAAAACTCAATCTTCGCACCTGAATTAAAAAATGAATTCGGTAAAACAAATTATATTTGTATTTTTTATAATTCCAATCAATAACATTAATATCTTTAGCGAAACCATTATACAACTCATTGTATTCCTTTCGAAGTAAAAAATATACTGAATGTTCTTTACAATTCATCCTTCCAATATTGTTAAGTACTACCGTTGAAATCATCAGATCACCAATTTGTCCGGTATTAATAAAAAGAATATTATTTCCGCTATACTTTTTACGAAGAAATAGTCTTAGGCTTGAAAATAAAAGAAAAGCAATCGCATTATTCAAATATATTATTAATGTATTTTTTGTTTTCATTTATTTCCGAAATAATCACGATCAAATAAAGGGATATTTCCATACCGATAAAATTTTTGAATATCTTCTTTCAACACAATACGATTTTCTATTATGTTTTCATAATTTTTTATTAAAAAGAGGAGCCCCTTAAACAATTCTTTAAAATAATTATATCGAAATGCAACAATAGTCCTATTAAGTATCCATTTAGGTAAATAAATTAGAACATATCTAATACCAAATCTCTGTATAAGAATAATAGAATAGCTTATTAAATAATGATAAAATCTAAATGAAGTTTTATATGGATTGGTATTCTTCCATGTTTCTCGAATTTCATTTTGGTTATGAAGTATTATAATATCTTTTTGAAAAATAATATTTATTCCTTTATCATAACATCTTAGACAATAGTCCAGTTCGTGTAGATAAATAAATATCAATTCATTAAAAAGACCAACTTTTTTTATTACATCCCTTTTTATAAATGCACCACAACCAACAAAAAAATTTGGCCTTAAATTAAAGTCTTTTGTTTCATATTCTTTCATTCGAGTATTAAATATATTTGCCGCAATTATGCTAATCTCTTTATTATTAAAGGAGCTTATTGCCAATTCTATTGTGTGAACTTCAGGATAGCTATCATCATCCAGCACAAGTACATATTCTCCTTTTGCTATATCAAATCCTTTATTCCATCCGGCTATTCCAATATTTTTTTCAAGTTCAATAAGAATTACTTCTGAGAATTCTGATCTAACCATTTCACGTGTTCCATCAGATGAAGCATTATCCACAACAATTACTTCAATATTCTTATAATCCTGCTCATATACTTTCTGCAAAGTATGTTTCAGCTCATCCCTACGATTGAATGAAAGTATATTAACTGTAACTAGAGGTAGATCAATTTCCATTTGCCAGATATTCAAACTTCTTTATTGTATTTGCAACAACCTGGTCCATATTGTAATACTGATATTCTGCAAGCCTTCCGCAAAAGATCATATGATTATGCAATTTGCTGTGTTCCAAATATTTCAAATATAATTCTCTATTTTTATCAGCAGGAATGGGATAAAAAGGTTCGCCATCACTTTGAGAATATTCCCTCGAAATAGATGTTACAGACGAGTCTTGTCCACTTAAATATTTATGTTCAACCACCCTGGTATAATCAATTTCCGCATCAACGTAATTTACTTGTGCAGTATTCTGATAATATTCTGAATTTACTTTTTCATATTCGAATCTTATAGAACGATATGATAACTTTCCATATTCATAATCGAAAAAATAATCAATCGGACCGGTGTAAATCATCTTATTAAATTTCACGTCGTTTAATATTGATTTATAATCTGTGTTTAATGCAACCTCAATATTTTTATTGTTTAACATCTTTTCAAACATTTTTGTGTAACCATCTTTTGGCATAAACTGGTATTTATCAGTAAAATACCGGCAGTCATCATTTGTCCTGATCGAAATCCTGCCGCACACTGAAGGAGCTAAATCTTTCGGTTCTAATCCCCATTGTTTCATTGTATAGTGTTTAAAAAATTTTTCAAAAAGATCTTTTCCAACCTGATTAACAATTATATCTTCTGAATTCAGAATTGGATATCTATTTTCCCTAACCTTCTCATAATATTTTTTCACTTCACTTTCAGTAGTTAAGTTAAGGTTGTAAAGTTTGTTCAAAGTCAGCATGTTTATTGGGATTGGATAAAGTTCTCCATTCAATTTTGCAAGAACTTTATGTTCATAAAATCGCCATTTAGTAAATTGAGATAAGTACTCAAAAACTTCTTTGCTGTTAGTATGAAAAATATGCGGCCCATATTTATGTACTAATATGCCAATCTCATCTGGTTCATCATAAGCATTGCCGCCAATATGATTTCTTTTTTCTACAATTAAAACTTTTTTGTCTAACTGAGAAGCAATTCTTTCTGCCATTACTGAACCGGCAAACCCGGCACCAACTATTAGAAAATCATATTTCATAAAAATTCATTTCGGAGTTAATAAGGAATCATTAATGAAATAAAATAATTCATTAGCGATTATTTTATTTCCTTCGTATGTATAATGATCTTCGTCCAAAAAATATCGTGAGATATTTTTAGAAGTATCTTTATGGAATTGTAGTAAAATGTTTTCGATGATCTTGGTAAGATCTATTACTTTAACATTATTTGATTCTGCATGATTTTTAAGAATTAACTGAGGCTTTTGATATTCTTTGGAAAACAATTGAAAGGTAAAAGGAAATATTACTAGGATAATGGGAATGCTTTTCTTTTGAGAATATTTGTAAAATTCTTGTAGATCA
>CAZIDB010000131.1:0-11526 GCA_964537965.1 uncultured Melioribacter sp.
ATTTCTCATAATCCTCGTAGAGGATTCACAAATTAAAAGATCATCCAAAGTGTAATAAGCGATATTATGAATGAGATTGCGGTTACAAGTATTCCGGCTTTAAGAAACTGAAAAAATCCTATATATATTTTTGATGCGCCTGCAATTTCAATAACTATTAGATTTGCCATTGCGCCTATAATTGTAAGGTTGCCTGCAAGTGTAGAAGCTGAAGCTAATGCCATCCACAATACATCACTCTGCAAAGGTTTTAAAATTGGCAACATTAAAATTGTAAAAGGAACATTACTTACAACCTGCGAAAGTACAAGACTTGAAAGATGAATTGTCAGCACTCCTGAAAACCCGCTTTTAATCTGGAAGAGATTCATTAAGAAGTTAAGCAGGCCTGCTTTCTCTGCCCCAGTTACCACTATAAACAAACTTGCAAAGAAAAGGAGCAGAATCCAATCCACCTGTTTAATAATTTTACTCGGTTTGATTCTTCCCAAAAGTAATATTAATGAACCACCTGCCAATGCAATCATTGAGTAAGAGATATTAATTGCTTTACTCAAAAAGAATCCTGCCACCACAAGTATAAATATCGGCACGGAAGTATTCATAGATTTATAATTATAACTTTCAGGCACATCTGCAAATGTGAAATCTTCTTCAATATTAAATTCTTTCCTGTAAAGAATGAGAACAATAAAATATATTGCAAGCATACTGAGTAGAGAAACCGGAAGCATTACAAGCATAAATTTTCCGTATGCAAGATTGGAATTAATTCCGATTAAAATATTCTGCGGGTTGCCTGTAATTGTTAAAGCGCTGCCCGCATTAGATGACATAATTTCTGCTATCAGAAACGGAACAGGATTAAGCTTTCCGGACTGGCAGATTTTAATAATTACCGGGGTAAACAAAAGAACGACCGCATCATTTACAAGAAAGGCGCTTGCAATGCCCGTTACAAAAGTTATAATAAACAACAACTGCTTTTTGCTTTTAGAATAGGAAATTGTTTTGTGTGCAATAAGAGTAAAGAACCCATCAAGCTCAAGTACGGAAATAATAATCATCATTCCAAGAAGCAAAGTAATAGTATTGTAATCAATTGCTTTAACAGCTTCATCAAACGAAAGAACTCCGAACAAAACAATTGCTACCGCACCAAAGAATGCAGATGACGGCCGGTCCACAGTTAACCATGGGAGCCTTGTAAAAATAATTCCCGTGTAAGTGATAATGAAAATTATCAGCGCAATAGTTTCAGTAGAAGGCATTTAATTATTTAACCCGTTATTTATACTTGTATTTTTAACAAATGAAAAATAAAGAAATAAGATTCCAATCGGCAATTTGCTGTTTAGCATTAACAGCTTAATGCTGCTGATCTCCCGGCAACATAACCGCTGCTCCATGCCCATTGAAAATTATACCCGCCGAGCAATCCGTCAACATCAAGAATTTCGCCGGCAAGAAATAACCCGGGCTTAAGTTTGGATTCCATCGTCTGGAATTTTACTTCCTCAAGCTGAACTCCTCCGGCTGTCACTTCCGCCTGCTCAAATCCTTTTACGGATGAACCTTTAAGTGAATAATTTGTGAAGTTATTAGCAATGACTTTAATTTCATAATTGGATATCCGGTTGAATCTTTTCTCTGTATCAATCCCGGCAGTTTCAAATAAAGCTTTGCATAGTCTTTCCGGTACTAATTGCTTTAAGTAATTGAATACTGATTTGTCCGGACTACTCTGTTTCTGTTTTTTCAATTCTTCCAGAAATTTTTCAGAATTAAATTGAGGCAAGACATTTAATACAAGAGTGATATTTTCATTCTTTAATCTTTCAACTTCACGACTGATATTCAAAACTACAGGACCGCTAATTCCAAAATGTGTAAACAGAAGTGAATCAGTAAACGAGATATGTCTTTTATTGTTTAACAGCAAAGTAAGTTCTGCGGGAATTGTTATTCCGCTTAGTTCTTTCAACTTTGATTCATTCAAAAGAATTGGAGATAGTGCGGGGAAAATTGGGGCAACAGAATGATTAAATTTACTCGCCAATCCGTAACCATTTCCATCGCTTCCTGTAGTTGGATAAGATCTTCCACCTGTTGTTATAATTACTTTATCGCAAAAAATATTTTTACTGCCGTAACTAAGTTCAAATTTATCATTTAAGAATTTTATGCCGTCAATTTTAGTTGAAAGAAATATTTGTACACCGTACTCATTAGATTTATTTATCAACGCATTTAAGACAGAATTTGCATTATCATCAACAGGAAAATATTTACCGGTAGGTTCAAGCTTTAATTCAACGCCAATCGCATTGAAGAATCGAATTGTCTTTTGATCATTAAAAGCAGAAAGAACATTCTTAATAAAATTCCTGCTGCCTCCAAAGAAATGCTTTGGTGCAACAGATTTGTTTGTAACATTGCATCGGGTTCCGCCGGACATTAAAATCTTTGTTCCGCATCTTACATTGCTTTCAAAAAGAGCAATGCTTTTACAACCCGCTTCTCCGGCTGAAACCGCAGCCATCAATCCTGCTGCCCCGCCACCGATAATTCCAATTAAAAAATGTTGAGAATGCATATGCAAAGATACAAATAATTTACACTGCCTTTACAAGCCTGATAATTGGAATATAACTTTGCATCTTAGTGTCTTCGCGGTAGGAAAAATTTACCGCTAAGGCGCAAAGACATTAAGAATTATTTTACAAGCATCATCTTGTGGGCTTTGCTATATTCACTTGTTCTTACCTGAAGAGTATAAATTCCGCTTGATAATCCTCCATTAACTGTAGATGCATCAAACCTAAGTTCATATCTGCCTGCACTTTGAAATCCATTAAACAATGAGGCAACACGTTCGCCAATAATATTATAAACTTCGACTGTAACCTTATCATTCTTTGGCAAATCATAACGAATAACGGTTGATGGATTAAATGGATTCGGAAAATTGGAATAGAGTTTAAAATCTGCAGGTAAACCCTCTCCACCCAATGCAAGCATAGTTATTTCACTAAGCTTCTTATCTTGCGGCTTATAGCCTTTATCAAAATATGTCCACTCTGAACCTAGCGGAATTAGAATTCCTTGTTGGGTAAAAATCTGCATATTAAAACCATCAACTGATGATTGCGGAAGCGAATGAACTTCCACTGCAATTAAATTATCACCGGAGTGAAAATATTTTAATGCAGTAGTATCAAGAGTGAAAGATTTATTTACCAATATTCCGTTAGTCGGGTCAGAATCATAATTTAATTCAACCTCGCTTAAAAGGTTAACGCGTTTATATTCAAAACCATTTATATAGATTGCTGCTCCGCCGTAACATCTTAGCAACATTGCCATTGTTGTTGGGGTTGTTTCAAGATTCAGAATCTTTCTGAAATATACCGTCCTAACAGAATTTAATGCTGTTGCTGAAGACGCACTTGAACCCAAGGGAGAATTACCAGATAACCATTCTTTGGTTGGATATCTTAAATCATTCCAGGCAATAGGAGCCTGCATTGTATCAACAACAATATGAATTACTAAAGGCTGTGGAGTTGCATTGCCAAAAATATCCGCTGCTTTAATATAAATTGTTTTACCCTCGCCCTGAAAAACATCAATTATTGTCGAATGGGAATAATCGCCTTCCCCCCTTTGAAACGTATTGTGCATTCCATCGTATGGTCCATCTGCAAAATCATATTTAAGATATGCGCGCTCGTTTGTCTCAATTTCAATTTTTGCTTTTGTTGATGTAACTAAAATTGTAGTATCAGAAGTTGTGAGAAATACCGGCGGAGTAATGTCCGGTTCAGGAAAAGCATATAACGCAGGTAAATCTGAGGTGAAAAGCGTATAAGAATCATTATAGAATTTCATGAAATCAGGGACGCTTGAATGTCCCGGATACGGGGCGTAGTGATGAGATGTATTTGCATTTCTCCAGACGGCAGCGTAAACAATTTTTGAAGCAATAGAATCGTATTTAAGAGGATCAAGAAGAATTCTTGTATACCAGTCAGGTGTATCCAATCCCTCCTGTCCAACTTCAGTTAAAGCAGAAACTTTATTTTTAGCGATTGAATTTTTCGCAATCGACTGAACAGATTCAAGGAATAAACTTCTGTCATCTTCATCAACAACATCACCAAAATAAAAATCACCGCCGAACAAATCCACATATTCATCACCGGGATAAACCTGAAAATATTCGCCTTCTTCCCGTATAAGATCTGCGGGCGGAGAAATTGCCCAAATTAGATTATGGACATTAAGTGAATCCTGCATATAATTTACTGTAAACTGCCAGAGCGTATTAAATTCCTGTGTTGTGCAATGAGCAGGTCCCCACCAAAACCAATTTCCAAGATGTTCATGATACGGACGTATAATAACAGGAACAGATTCACCGTTTTGCCCGCGCAATGATTTGAAGAAACGACCGATTCTATCCAACTTCAATTTATATTCATTGTGGCGTGAACCACCGGGGATAATTTTTTCGACAATTCTTTCATTATTTATATCGGCAGCGTAAAAGCTCCTGTTATCAGGGTCAAGTTGATGCCAGCACATAGTTATAACTGCTCCGCGGTTATATGCCGATGATAGTCGGTAATATTTATTTGCCAGATCGGAATTTTCTTCCACATCAACACCTGAAAGGTCTTCACTGAATACTGCGGGATAATCACCACAGACATCTTTAACATCACTTCTGTCATCATCTCCGCTCCAGCCAACCCCGTAACCCGTAGCATCGTGCATACCAAACAATAATGATCTCTTTTGCAGCAGATCTAAATTCATATACAAATACCGGGTTTGCTTTGTCGCTTTCGAATCCGCTAAATTTATTTCTGATGCTATTACTGATGATTCAAATGTTGAGCAGGCATCATAAAGATCAATTACTGCTTTATCAACTTCACTTTGTTTTGTTGTTACCGATGCTTTAAGTCCTTTGGAATAATTTAAAACAGCCTGCAAAATATTTTTTGAGCCGGAAGTAAACTGACCTTCACCGGTTCCCTCAACAGAATTTCCAAGCAGCGCTTCTGTTGCTGCAATTGCTTTATCTAATTCTGTCCAGTCAAGTGAGGAAACAGATACAGAATCCCCAAACCTGATTTCATCAAAAAGAACGACACCGGATTTTATCGTAGTGGAGCCTCCATCAAGATAGAGATACATTTTAGTCATCTTAAGATTAGCAGTAACCACTTTGAAAGTAACTGTCTTCCAGGCGTTATCTCCCAACAGATTTGCCTGAAGCCAATCATTTGTGTTGTCTTCATAAATTGGTTTAAATGTAAGCTGAGCGCTAACTGATGATTTTACTCTTACGCTTATAACTTTATTGTTCGATAAATTAACTGTAACGGAAGGCGTAAAATTAAAATTATCCCAAATATCACTGTTGGCGGTTCTTGTATAATTTATTTTAAGTGAACCGCTCTCCGATGACAGCTGAAAAGTTCTTTCGTGGTCTGCCTTCCATCCCGAAATGTCACCGTCATTAAAGTCTTCCAGCAATCCTGTAACCTGAGCAGCTAGAAGAGTATTAAAAATCAAAATGAAGTAGAAAGATTTGGTATAAATTCTTATCATAAAATTCCTTTTGCAAAAATTTAATTCAGCCGGTTCAGCAAGTTGTCGTAATAGTTATGAATAAGATCTATATGCTTTTCTATTTTCATCTTACCAATAAGCTTTTTAATATAATCAGGAATAATCTCCCGTTTTTTCTGACTGAGAACCAATGGTTTAATTGTTTCCTTCATTTCTTCGAAGGTTGCCCCGTTATAGTTTGCCTTATGTGCTTCATAATAATTTTTTAGATCAGAATCATTCGCCTCAACACCTCTTACAAGCATTTTTCTCATTTCTAATTGTAATACATATTCTTTATAAAGATTAAATTTAATTTTTACTTTAGCACAGGAATCTAGCCCCAATCCATGCGATTCATGGGTAAGCAGGAAATCCCGGACAGAATAATCAAATGCTGATTTGAAGCTGTTGTATATTGCTTTATATGGAATGTAATTCATCAACCCCACAAACTCACCAACTGTCATCGGTTTTCCGTTTATAGTTGCCATTGTCTCATTCCTTAAATCCCAAAGACTTGTTTCAAGCTTATTTATTTCGGAATCGTCAAGCTGAATTTCCGACATCTGATCATACTGTGTTGGTTTTCTTTTAAACTGTTCAGCAAGTTTGTTATCAACAATTTCCATAACATCAGGATTCAATGTAACCTTCGCCTGTTTCAGCATATTCTCTATGTAATCAAAAGCATATTTGTCACCAAGTTTATATTCAAGCTGATACTTTGTCTTTTCCCTGGCAATTATGTATTCCTGTCTTGTTATAAGAGGTTTCTTTTTAAAATCATTTACCTTTACTATATGATAGCCGAACTGGGATTTAACCGGAGCAGAGATTTTACCAACAGGTAAACGAAATGCTGTCATTCCAAGGTTATAATCCATTTCAGCCCATTGTACCCAGCCAAGGCTGCCGCCGTTATTTACCAGGGCGCTATCGGCAAAAATTATTTTTGCAAGACTATCGAATGAAGCTCCGTTCTGAAGCATTACATAATTGCTGTCAGCCTGTTCTTCACTTTTAAAGAAAAGGTGACTGATATTTCTTTCTTCCTGTGTAAATGAATATGCTTCTTCGATATCCTTTTCTTCCATATGAATGAGCGGCTTAATAACTTTTTCGAAGTGAGCATCACGTAAACATTTTTCCTTGTAAGAATTAAATCTTAACTGGAGCGTAGGATTCTCATCTAGCTTAAGTTCAGTAGCATTTTCTGCAAGTAATCTAGAAGCAATCATTACATCAAGAAAATCTTCTCTTAATTTTTTAGAATCGAATGTATTAGGTTTTTTAATCACATCAAGGTAGGCAATCTTAAATTCTCCCAGTGTTATTTTGTGCTTTCCGAACCGGGCAGCTACCGGATCTTTTTCCCCAAGATTAAAGATCTGAAGTAAACCTAAAATAAGTAATGTTATAATCATAAAATGCTTTTATAAAAGAACAGCACAGGATTTAACCTGTGCTGTTAAAAAATTCTTTAACTGCTTCTCAGTTTACAAAAAATCAGATAAACAATAAATCCATTATTTAATTATAAGAAGCCTGTTTACATATTCTCCTAAGCCCGGCGCTTCAACATGATAAATATAAACGCCGTAGGAAATATCCATATTGTCTTTGGTAAGCAGGTCCCAGCTTTCGCTGCCGTCTCTCATATTCGAATCGTGTTCAAGTTTTCTCACCAGTGTACCATCAAGAGTGTAAATCCTGATAGTACATTTTTCAGGCAGGTGAATAAACTGCACCTGGCGCGGCCCTCTTCCCGATGAATACGGATTCTGCGGTTCCCACAATGCAGTAACAACGTACGGATTGGGAACAACTTTAATTCTGTCAAGACTTTGTTTGGCAACTTCGTTGTTTATTTTTTGCCCGCTTACTTTGAAGCGATATTTTGTGTTGCCATTATAAGGAAGATCTGTATAAAGATATAAAGTATCACCGGCACCAAGGTATCCTTTACCATAAGTCTGATAGAAAACAGTATCTTCATCAGCATTGTTAAGAAGGTTAAAGGTAATCAGGGTAGAATCGTTTGAAAGCTTCTCGTAGAAAATAATATTATCCTTGGCTGAAAAGAATCCTTTGGGGGTAATTTTCTTATCAACCGACTGATCCACAAATCCGCAGGTTAACTGGTCTCCGCTTAGCAGATCAAATATTTTAAAGTTAACCGGCTGTGCTGGTAAAGGATAAGGTTTTTTATTTGCTGCCAGAGGTATTCCTATTTTATCCGAAGAATCAACCACTTCATTATAGAAAATAATTTTGAACTGTCTTGGATAAGGTGTTCCCGGCATAAAACCCATTTGTTTAAACTGCCCAAACTTCAGGTCATATGTATTGGCAGCATCGATGTTTTCACTCCATCTTATTCCATTATTGATTCCAAGGTCGGGTCTGTCAATTACACTTGGTTCAGGATTATATACTGTTACTTTCATTCCTGCCTGAACTCTGTGCATAGTATGCGAATCGCCGTCATCATCATCAAAAAGATTTTTAATCAATACCGTGGTATCGTTTCCTGTTACCATAGACACAGTCTGGCGATATTCTTTAAACCAAACAGTATCGTAAGTTACATTCTGAGTAACATTTCTTAATACGTACCCGGTGGTTTCTGTCGGAAGCAATTCATTATCATCCTTACCATCAATCAATCCGTTAAGATCATTATCTCTTCCATCGATAGACTGATCAAGAAATCTTATCTGATATTCATCCCCGTTAACCAGTGAATCAGGACTGATTAAATCAACTCCGATATACCCGCTTGTTATACCTTCACCTTCCATAGTTGGCTCAACATCGAAATCCGGTTTTTCATAACCAAGCGAAGGAGCCTGTGGAATTGCCGTAACTACATTTTCGCTTAATTCTATTTCACCATTCTGGTTAACGCTTACATAAATAGTACATTCGGAAGGGGCAATATTTTTTGTAATGTCCCCCCTGTCGAAAGCAGTTACTGCATAGAAATATTTAATTCCGTTTATAACGTTGTTATCTGTAAATGAATGAACAAGCCCGGTTTCATTTCCAAGGTTGAACAGAACACCCGTTCCGAAATCTTTAGGAAAGAAACCGAATACTTCATCTTTCCTGTCGTAAATAGCTATTGGTTTTTTAAATCTTTCATAGCCAAGACCATCGGTAATGCTTCCGGCATCCGCAAAAGTTTGATATGATGCTTTATAAATTTTATATCCTTCAAAATCATAATCTCTTAAGTACCGGTCGAAACTTTCTTCTGCACCCTCATCCCAATAAAGTGTAACTGTTTTATCTCCTGCAACAACTGTTACTTTGGGTTTGTTGGGAGCGATTGCAAAATTGTAATTTGAGTTATAGATTTTCTGCACTATATCCTTGTTGCGAATGATGTCGGTTTCATCCCAACCGTAAATTAAAGTTATTGAGAAAAATTCTTTTTGATCAGGCTGCAGAGGAAAATATCCTGATGAAAAGACGTAATCATAATCTGCGGTCTCCGATGTTTTATTATCAAAGTATCCGGGTCTGGAATACTCCCACATCTGGTCATCATTGCTGTATGTTAATGTGCTGTATCTGTAGAATTTAAAACTTGTCAATCCAATCTGGTCAGATTCATCAACGTCAACAAGGTCAACATTTGATTCACCCGGTAAATCACCGATCCCCGGCGTTGGAACTCCATCACCTTCTCCCTGATCACCTGTACCTGGTTTACCATCAAGACCCACATCATCAAGTTTTGAATCCCAGTCATAATCATTGTCAATTCCGTCATCACGGCGTTCATCAATTAAAGTATTTTCTAATCCGGCTCCAGTGAAATAATCTACCGCAAGATAATCTTTATCATTGTATTCGGAACGGATATAAAGATAGAACGAAACCGAATCCTGGGTTGTCGTCCCATCATTTTCATCAATTAAACCGTTCAGGTTATCATCAACACCATTTCTTTCTATTTCAGATAAAGGTGCATTTGGACGTAGAATATAGGAATAACCATTTACACTAAATGTAACTCCTTCAGCAGGCATAGTAGTAACTGTCCGCTCATAAGTATTATTTTCATAATTGATTTTTACAATCGGATCTCCGACGGCATAAAACTTTGTGAAATCATTTTCAGAAATTATTTTACCGGTTGCTCCATTTGGTAATAATGCATCGTTACCATCACCGTCATTATCAATTCCATCATAAGGATTGCCCGGGCTTTCAAGGAATGCAAACCCAACCCATGGCACCGGCGAATAACCGCCAATACCGGTATTGTCCATATCATAGTTTACAGCCAAACCTTTCTCCCTGTAAAATCTTGCGGCATCGTCTGCATAATCAGAGCCCGAACTATTTAGCAAACCACCGCTGGATGCGCCGACATTGCATCCAAAAACTGTTTTGGTTAGATACAATTCCCCGATATTTTTTATATCGTACAACCAGAAGATGCAATCTTCAGCATCAGGATTAGACCACTGAAGTCCGCGTACTGTAGTTTTTAATCCAAGTCCACCTCTGTCAGTTTCGGATTCAATCGGAAGCGGAAGCTGCAATCCTTTCAATCTTTTGTTGTATTGATAATCATCCATGACAAAAAAACTTTCTTCATCGGCATTCTTCTGGTCCTTGCCGAAATAGCCATTCCAGTGCCCGCGCCATCCTGCATCTGCAGCATCCTCCATTTTATCCGGCCAGAATGCCGGCCAGGTATAAGCCTGGTTACTCATTGCAACTGCATGTGCCGGGTCGCTTTCTTTTTGAGAAGTATTCAAATAACCGGGTAATGGTTCAAAGCCTAAAAATCTTCCAAGAGAATCATGAGAGAAAAGATCCGGGTCCCATCCTTCGCAGAAAATTGCAGGGGTTACATATTCATATAATTGTTTACCTGAAACTGGATCTGTTCCTGCAGGAACTCTTAATTCTGTCATCACATAAGCAGAAGTATTTCCCATCTGAACTTTGCCTGTACCAATCGGCCACTCGCCCGCATATGTTGTGCTCTGGTCACCTTTCTGAGATCCAAGCATTCCATGGTTATGAAATGTTACACGCACTTTATTGCCTGCATGAATATTTTTTGCGCGGTAAATAACATCCCCGTGAGATGTTTGCGCACTTATATTTACAAGGCACAACAAGTAAACCGCAATCAACAAAAAACTATATTTCATTTTATCAAACTCCGTTTGTCATCAATAATTAAAAGGAAAGAATTATGGAAAACTTGTTCTGATGATCCAACCTGCCGAAATCAACATTGGCATAATCAAGTTTAAAGTCAACGTTCATCAACTCGTAATCTATTCCGAAGCCGAATGTTAAACCGCCTTCCCTGTCCTCAAGCATAAGCTGCCTGTAGCCTGCTCTTAGTGCAAGAAGATTAAATATTTTAACTTCGGTGCCCATATTTAAATATTCCTTATTATCATTAGGATGAATTGCATCTACAGATATAATCCAGTCGTGATCCTGAAGTTCGAAAAAGTCCTTTGCTATATTAGCCGAAAGACCGACACGGAAAAGTATCGGGAGCGGAAAGTTATCGGTATCAAGATGAGAGTTTATGTTATCGTTGTTCCCTTCGAAAGAAGAATTTATATCATGCTGAACAAGCATATCCCTTCCTTCCATTTTCATATCAGAGCCAAAGTTACTAATCGACATTCCAATCTTAAGATTTTTAAAGAAGGCGTTGTAGAGAACACCGGCATCAAAAGCAAAACTGCTTGCAGATGAGTGCCATATATTTTCCCTTATATATTTAACATTTGCACCAAAAGAAAATCTATCTGTTAATGCACGGGCAAAACTAACCCCAATAACAATAGAGCCGGCAGAGACTTTCTCACCGGTTCCTTCCGGGTATTGAATTGAAGTGCGTTCAATATCGGGCAT
>CAZIDB010000131.1:11626-13222 GCA_964537965.1 uncultured Melioribacter sp.
TTAATAACTTAATCTTAAACCAAACGAGATATATCTTGGAGGAGCATACATACCTGAGTTCGTAAAATATTCCCCGATGTTAGATATCTCAATCAATCTTGAAGTACCAAGTGTTGCATCAAGAGAATAATCCGGCGAACCTGTATCCGAGTAAACATATCTTGCGTTTCGTGTATCAAATAAATTTGTAATATCGCAGAACACCTGCATCCTGAAATCTTTAAAGTCAAACATTCTGGATATTCTTAAATCGAAATTAATTGTGGTTGGTCTTCTCTCGCTGTTTTCTGCCCAGCCAATGTAAGCATTTGTACCGGTAGCTTCTCCTCTTGCAATTGTAGGTGTATAAGGAAATCCCGAACTCAATGTTCCGATTATAGAACCCGACCAGCCATCCTTATCATAACTTATAATCATATTGGCCGAATGCGGTTGATCCCAGTTCAAATTTATCAACTGAACGATTGGCGCGTTGCCTGCGCTTATTGCATTATATGCATCCTGCGGGTTTGAAGCTGTTCCCTTCGCACTCATGTAAGTGTAGTCAAGTTTCAGAGATAGTTCATCATAAGTATAAGAAGCTGAAAGAGTAATACCTTTTGCTACCGCATTATCCCGGTTTACGTAGCTATAGTATGTTGTACCGCGATAAGTGTCTATCGGGAAACCCGAACCAATCCAGTCTCTGATATCCCTGTAAAATCCGGTGATGTGCATGTAAAGATTATCGAACAGTTGCTGCTGCAGACCGAGCTCATACATAACAGTGCGCTCAGCATCAAGATCAGCATTGCCAACAAGGTTTGTTGCACCTGCGCCTGCTATCCAGAAATTAGGATTAGTGTACAGGTATTGAAATTCCGGATTCTGGAAAAAATGGCCGTACGAAAAATGAATAACACCCCTGTCTGTAATCGGGAACGATAGACCAAAGCGAGGACTGAACTGGTATTTGGCATCCACATCTTTATACCAGAATGTTTCCCTTTCCGCAACAGTATATTCAACAAGATCCTTTGCATTAATTTCCGGCGAATAATTTTTATAGATATGATCTAATTTAAATGGAGAATAAATCTGCGGATCCATTGGATCTGCAAGTACTCTTCCATCAGAATTGAAATAATCGAATCTTAATCCGACATTAATTATAAGTTCATCAAACTCAATTTTATCCTGAATGTACGCCGCAAACTCATATGGCTTTGCAGAATAATTTGTGTGGTATGCTGAAGATACATCGGGTACTATCGGCCTGTAATTAACCTGTGAGAATTGTAATGTGTAATAATCCTGTGTTAAATCATGGAAGCGTCCTGATGCACCCAATTTAATCATATTCGACTTATTAACCTGGCTTGTTAGATCCAGGTTGAAGGAAAAATACTTGTTTACATTCTTAGATCTTCCTGCATCGTTTCCCCAGTAACTAAAATCATTTGAGTTCCCTTTAACTTCAATATCATCTTCTCTGCCGGGATCAAACATAAACTGCTGGAAGTCTCCCGAATTGGTTGGAACATAACGCCAGTCGTACGGATCTTCATACAAATAACTTTTATTGTTGTTGTTGTAATAGCTCCCTTTGAAATCAAG
>CAZIDB010000132.1:0-12929 GCA_964537965.1 uncultured Melioribacter sp.
CATTTCTCCGTCAACCACATAAACTAAAGCTTCAAAAGGAGAAGTATGCTCAGTTAACGATTCATCCTTACCAAATGCGAAAAGAGTTATATTTCCATTGGGCTTTTTAATAATCTGTTTGCTAACAATCGTTCCATCCTGGTAAGCTATTTCATCATTAAGGTATCCTTTTATTATTTTAGCCGGCATTTATTGCTCCTGTATTTTTAAATAATTGAAAAATAATTTCAATTTAGCCATCTGTTAAATTCCTACAGCTAAAACAAGACAGTTAATGGATAAGTTGCAGATGAATTGAATATTAAATCATTGCCTTATCTGCTTGTCCTGATATTTTATTTTCAATTTATGTTTCATAAGTAAGGATTTGAAATCGGGTCACGTATTAACTTTTACCGGTTGTTGAATTGGACAACTTCAGTCGGACGTATCGAAACAAACCTGCTTTTAGATAATGATTGCCACGTTGGTTTTTAATCTTATAGCTTTGCATTCTTGCTTACTTGCATTCTTGCAGTCCCGTTATTCCCATTTGAATCTTATTTCTATCTTCTTCTTGCAATTCTTAAATTCTTCTTATAGGTTATCAAATAGAAAATCATTTTATTCCAGAGGAAAATATGTCGGCAAGAAAATTTCTTCTTCCTGTTACTCTTTTCATTTTGTCTTCAATTAATTTATTTGCTCAGTTTAATGGTAAAGCAAATCCTGAAGCTGTTGTCATATCAGGCAATGCGCGGTTTACAATGCTTACTCCTCATATTATCAGAATGGAGTGGAGTAAGAACGGACAATTCGAAGATCATGCCTCTCTTACTTTTATAAACAGGAATCTTCCTGTTCCAAAGTTTGAAAAGACTGAGCAAGATGGAAATATCAAAATAAAAACAGAAGCTATGCTCTTGAATTTTAAATCCAACAGTGGAAAGTTCGACGCTGATAATCTTCAAATTGAATTTGAAGTGAATGGAGTTAAAAAACTCTGGAAGCCCGGAACGGAGAACAAAAGTAATCTGCTTGGCACTACACGTACACTTGATGGCGTTAATGGATCTTCTGATTTTGAACAGGGTCTGCTTTCCCGCGATGGCTGGACTTTAATTGATGATTCTGAGAAACCCTTGTTTGATAACAGCGACTGGCCATGGGTTATGCCGCGCCCGGAAGATAATGAAATTCAGGATTGGTACTTCTTTGCTTATGGTAACGATTACAAAACTATACTGAAAGAATTTACCGAGGTAGCCGGTAAGATTGCATTACCACCAAAGTTTGCCTTCGGTTATTGGTGGAGCCGTTATTGGAAATATACCGACCAGGAATTCAAAGATTTGGTTAATGAATTTAAAATTCATGATATGCCGCTTGATGTACTTGTAATTGATATGGACTGGCATCTTGTAAACAGACCAGAATGGTTTGAAGACGGCAAGAAAAAAAGAGACCAGGCAGATCAATGGCAAGGCTGGACCGGATTTACATGGAATAAATCTGTTTTCCCTGATTATAAAAACTTTCTTAAGTACACAAATAAACTTAACATCAAGACGTGTTTAAATCTTCATCCTGCTTCAGGTATTCAACCTCATGAAGAAGTTTATCCTGTTTTTGCAAAAGCTATGGGAATTGATCCCTCGACTAATAGATATGTTCCTTTCGATATTACAAATAAAAACTATGCGCAAAACTATCTAGACTTGGTTTTGCATCCAATGGAGAAAGCAGGGATGGATTTCTGGTGGCTTGACTGGCAGCAATGGAGCACGACTAAAATTAAAGGTGTCAATCCAACATTTTATTTAAACTATGTTCATTTCAGTGATATGGAACGACAAAATTTAAATCGTCCGCTGCTTTATCATCGCTGGGGTGGACTTGGAAACCATCGTTATCAAATCGGATTTTCAGGTGATACACACATAACCTGGGAATCACTTGCATTTCAGCCGTTCTTTACTGCAACTGCTTCAAATGTTTGTTATGGATATTGGAGCCACGATATTGGCGGACATATGTCGGGTGAGGAAAAGAAGAATGCTGAACTTTATACAAGATGGATTCAGTGGGGTGCTTTCAGTCCTATACTCCGCACACATTGCACTAAAGATCCTGAAATTGAACGAAGAGTATGGGCTTATCCTCTTGAAAACTATTACGCAATGCGAAGTGCAATAAAACTGCGTTATGCATTAATTCCTTACATCTACACTACTGCAAGGGAAGCATACGATACCGGCATTTCAATACTTCGCCCTATGTATTATGATTATCCGAAGGAAGAAGCTTCTTATGAAATGAAAGGGCAGTATATGTTCGGGAATGATATGCTAGTTTGCCCTATTACACATTCGCTTGGTAATAAGATTTTTACAGAACAGAAAGTCTGGCTACCTGAAGGTAAATGGATTGAATGGAATTCAGGTACAATACTAAAGGGTGGAAAAGAGATTAGCAGCTCATTCTGTCTTGAAGAAATTCCTGTTTACATTAAGGAAGGCTCTATCATCCCGATGCAGAAAGACATTAATAATACAGCAGATGAAAAGAAAGATTATTTAATTCTTAGTGTATTCCCAGGTGAACAGGGCAAAACAAAAATTTATGATGATGAAGGGAATAACCAAAAATTTAAAGATGGGAAATTCACTTTTACAAATGTTGATTTTATAAAGAAGAACAATTCCATTATCTTAAATGTATCTCCTGTAGAAGGATCATTTGAAGGAATGCCTGACGAAAGGGCTTATGAATTGCGTTTCCCTGTTTCTTTCCCTCCCGTTGAAGTAAAAGTTAACGGTGAAAATTATAACTATGATGCTGACGGCAATTCTAAAAGCTGGAGTTACAGCGGAAATGACTTAACAACTTTGATATTCACACCAAAATTTAGTACCAGTCAAAAAGTAATTGTTGAAATTAAATTCCCCGAAGAAGATATAAATCTTCTATCAGGTAAAAAGAAAATATTCAGTAGTTTAATCAAACTTGCAAAAGGAATCACAAATGTTGGTTGGGGAGAAAAAGGCTGGGACGAGAGTAAAGCAAATTCAGATTCTGTAATCTGGCTTGCACAAACTGGTAACAGAATTACAATGGATCCGACTATTGCCATCAGGGGATTAAAAAGTTTTGATGCAAAACTTGCTGTACAGATGAAAATAATTGAAAGCCAGGCTAGTGAATCTGAAAAAATCATCAAGCCGTTTGAGATGCTTAAAGCGTCATTATTAATGAAGTAAAAACTCACGTCACATAAAGAATTTCTATCTCGTCAGGAAGCAATTCCTGACGAGACGATAAATATTTTTCCGATAGCTAGAAATAATATCAAGGTATTTCAATCAACTTCCGTATATTCTAGCCGAGGGGAAATATTCTGATTAACGCTAAAGAAATTATCGGGGTCATATTTCAATTTAATTTCTACTAGCTTCTGGAAATTTGCCCCATAAGCGTTCTGTATACGATCATTTTCTTCTTGTGTAAGAAAATTAATATAAACACCTCCTGTTGCAAATGATGTAGTACTGTTAAATAGATTTCGTGCCCATCCAACGCATGCTTCATCCTTAGCGGGATCTTCCCATCTTCCATGAACATTCATAATGAATTGAGCATTCCGGTGTCCATAAGCAGTAGCATTTATCGGAACCCGTGTAACTGCTCCACCAAGCTGGGCAAAAGCAATTTCTGTTTGCGGATCGGGAATTCTGCGCGTATGTTCAATTAGTACATCAATCAGACCGTCTGTTAAGTCTATAAAATCATGTGACTTCCAATAATTTCTGGCTCCTGGTGTAAGCATCGGATCAAGAAGTGTTTGCCATGCTTTATATTGATTGGTAGAAATAACATCTGCAATTGGTTTGCCGAAATTCCTAAGTGGTTTTGCAATACGTTCTCCGTCTTCAATTTTTCCGGAATAAAATACTGCCAGTATAAGAATTTCCTTGCCATGCCATTCTTCTGAAAGGAATGGTAATGGCGGTGCTTGTCTTAACACAAACCAACAAGACAGTTCTTCAGGAGCTGTTCTGATAAAATTTCGATAAAATTTAAGAACTTCCCGGGCAGAATCAAGAGGATGAATAATTAATCCTGCAAAGATTTGCGGACCAACTTTATGCAAATTAAATTCATATGAAGTAACAACTCCGAAGTTACCACCTCCGCCTCTGATAGCCCAAAACAAATCTTTATTTTCTTTACTGTTTACTCTTAATAAATCACCTGATACAGTTACAACTTCTGCTGAGATCAGGTTATCAATTGTCAGACCGTATTTTCGGCTTAGCCAGCCAAATCCTCCGCCAAGTGTCAATCCTGAGATTCCCGTCGTTGAATTTATTCCAAGAGGTGTTGCTAAACCAAATGCCTGAGCCTCATGATCGATATCCGCCAATGTTGCGCCAGGTTCAACAAGTGCTGTTTTAGTTACTGTATTTATTCTAACTGACTTCATAAGGGAAAGGTCAATCATCATACCCCCATCGCAGGTTGCAAGTCCTGCGATATTATGACCTCCTCCCCGGACTGAGACTATAATTCCGTTATTCCGTGCAAAGTTAACAGAATGAATAACATCTGCTGTACCCATACATCTTACAATTAATGATGGATATTTATTAATCATTCCATTCCATATTTTGCGAACACTGTCATAATTTTCATCTCCGGGCTTTATGAGTTGTCCGCGTAGACCCGATTTAAAATCTTCAATTATTTTCTCGTTAATAACTGAACCGTTTTTTGCCCTCACAGTATTAGTCATCGATCCTCCTTTTTATAATGAATGATATTTATATTCTATTATATTTATAAATATAGTCAAGGGCACTAATTGGGTACCTTATTATGTATAGATTATATCGTGTGATGAGACGGGAAAGGATTACAAAAAGAAGATTCAGCAGGATATTTTTAACTACATCAAAACTTAATTGGTAAAAACCAGACACTTGATTTAGGCTTTTAAGAATTTCTTGTGCAGATCATAAAGCTTATTTAAAACATAGTCGATTTCATCAATTGTGTTACTTAATCCAAATGAAAATCTGATTGTTCCGTTTGCATCTTCTACGGAATTTCCCATAGCTAGAATTACATGAGATGGTTTTAATGTTCCGCTTGAGCAGGCTGCACCATTGGATGCTGCAATTCCATTAATGTCAAGAAACATCAACATTGCTTCAGCATCATTATTATAGAAAGTGCCTTTAAAAGTGATGCTTAGGATGTATGGAAATTTATTGTCAATCCCGTTTATTGAAATCCCTTCCGAAGCAATATTCTTAATGCCTTCAACAAAATACTTCCGAAGCTTCTTAACTTCTTCATAATTATGAAGCATCTCAGCTTTTGCAATTCTTATTGCTTCAGCAAATCCAACAATTGCTGCAATATTTTCAGTCCCGCCCCGCCTGTTTCTTTCCTGTGAACCTCCGAATATCATTGGAGATAGCGGTGTATCGCTTTTAACATAAACCGCTCCTGCTCCTTTGGGTCCGTTAATCTTATGTGAGGAAAACGAAAGCGCATCAACTCCAATTTCTTTAACATCAATTGAAATTTTGCCAAAAGACTGAACAGCATCGCTGTGAAAGTAAGAATTATTCTGATGCGCTGCACCGGCAAGCTCTTTTATATTATTCTCTACCCCGGTTTCATTATTAATATGAATTGCCGAAACGAGGGAGGTACCACTTCTAAGATTTGCTTTTAGCTGTTCGGCATTTACTCTGCTGTCGGTATTAACATCTGCAAGAAAAATCTCAAATCCATGTTTATTTAGTTCAACAATTGTTTCAAGCACACAATGATGTTCTGCTTTCGTGGAGATAATTTTTTTTTTACCAGTTTCATTTAAATTTGATCTGGATATGCCGAAGATCGGAAAATTATTTGCCTCTGTTCCGCCGCTTACAAAATAAATTTCAGATGGATTTGCATTTATAAATTCTGCAACTGTCTCCCGGGCTTCTTCAATTGCTACCCGAGCTTTCCTTCCATAAGAATGTATTGATGAAGGATTCCCAAACTCTTCTTTAAGATAAGGCAGCATCTTCTCAAGTACTTTAGGATGAACTGGGGTTGTAGCTGCATGATCAAAATAAATATTTCTATTTGCCAATCTTATTCCTTTCGTAAACAGAACGGACCCCTGCAAGAACTAAGTCATCGATAAGTCTATTTTCAAATTTAATATAAGGTTGAATCAGCCTGGCGTTTCCGCCGGTAATGAAAATTAAAATATCTTCCGCAAGCAGGTTGTTCTTTAAGTGATTATAAGTCTTCTCAATTAAACTTATAGTAGAATTCAAAATGCCGCTTGCAATAGATGACTTAGTATCCCGGCCGATAAAGTTAAGGTAATCTCTTATATCAATTTGAGGAAGCTGTGCCGTATTTGAAAAAAGTGAATTAATCATCGTCTGGATGCCGGGTGTAATCAACCCTCCTTCAAAAGATCCTTTTCCACTTACAATATTTATTGTTGTTGCGGTACCAAAGTCTATTACCATTAAAAAATCTTTGCTATGTACTGTTGTATCAAGAACCTCATCTTTGAATAATGCAAATGCGCCTTCGGCAGCACAGATTCTGTCAATGCCTAATAATTCAGGAGTATTATAATTTATTTCGATGTTTAATTCGGATTTATGATTAATAATGAACGGTTCAACATTAAACTTGTTTTTCAGTATTACAGCAAATTCATCAGATACTTTTGGAACAACGGAAGAAATAGCCGCAGTAGTAAAATTCGTTTCTTCGAAATCATTAGCATTTATGTTCTGCAGACTTATAATCCGCCGGAATAATTTTTTACCATCCTCCGAAAAGCATAAAAATTTGGCGTTTGTATTTCCAAAGTCGCAACATAAAAGCATTATCTTACGCTTACATCTCCAAAATGAATTTTCTTTATCTTCCTGTCATCTGTTTTTAAAAGAATAAAACCCTGCTCGTCAATGTCATCAAAAATTCCCGTTAGCTCCATATTATCATCGCTTATTAGGACTCTTTCGCCAATCATTCTGCATCTGTTTCGCCAGTCATTCAAAACATCATTAGGGTTAATCTCAATTCTTTTCAGAATCTCTTCAAAATTGTTTAGAATTTCCGCAAGCAATCTCTCGCGGTCTATCTCGGTTCCGGTTTCAAGTTTAACAGATGTAGGAGTTATATTGTAAGCACCCTGGAAAGAAGTCTGGTTTACATTAATCCCAATACCTATTACAACTTTATCAATTTTATTCCCGGATGAAGATGATTCCAATAATATTCCTGCAACCTTTTTGTCGCTAATCAGAATATCATTTGGCCATTTTAAATTTACTCTAAGCTGGTATAAGTTTTCCAGGGACATTGCAAGACTAACCGCAGTGCCTAAGTTTATAATGTTGATATTCTTTTCGTTAAACCTTTGTCTCAATAATATTGAAAAGGTTAGGTTTTGATCTTTTGAACTATACCATTTACGGTCTTTTCTTCCCTTGCCGGCAGACTGGCGTTCGGCAAAAACGACAGTACCGTGCTGATCGTTTTTAGCTTTTGAATCCATCAGATAATTATTAGTGGAATCAATTTCTTCGCAGTAAATAAAATTCCTTCCAATAATATCTGTATCCAATTTAAGATCGAAAGCGTCAAAATTTAACAATTACAACCTCCATAATGCTTAGGCAAATTTAGTAATTGAATCTGATAAATAAAATAATCACGTTAAGAAATACTGTCCGTAAATTGGACAACATTTTCACTTCACTTGCCACAAGGGCTTACATTCTGTCATCAGTTCCGATTCTCTTGCAGGTTAACTGTAATGAATCCTTGAGAATAATGCATTTTCCCTAAGGATTATTTTGGCACAAGGATTGGGAAGATAAAAACGTAAACATAAAAATAAAGGAGGAATAAAAAATGACACTGATTAGATTTGAACCTTTGAAAGAGTTGGAAACCCTGCATGACAGAATGCAAAAATACTTTGATGGTTTCCCGGGTTTCGGTAGCGACTTTAGTTCAACCTTCTCACCTAAGATTGATATTTCCGACGATGAGAAGAATGTTTATGTTGAGGCAGAATTGCCAGGATTAAAAAAGGAAGATATTAAAATCACCTTACAGGATAACATTCTTACTCTTAAAGGTGAAAAGAACAAAGTCGAAGAAAAAAAGGAAAAGAATTACTACAGAAGTGAACGCAGCTATGGCTCGTTCCAGAGAAGTTTTACATTGCCGGTAGAAGTTGATTCTGAAAAGGTTAATGCTAAATACGAAAACGGAACTTTGATTCTGACTTTGGAAAAACTTTTGGCAACTCATTCAAAAGTAAAAGAGATTTCACTTAAGTAATTGAACTTAGGCGGGTAAATGCCCGCCGGTTCTATATTAAAATATACAGGAGAAAAAATGGGAAAAATAATTGGAATTGATTTAGGAACTACAAACTCGTGCGTTGCTGTTATGGAAGGTAACGATCCGGTTGTTATACCTAATTCAGAAGGCGGAAGGACTACTCCTTCTATTGTTGCTTTTACTAAAACCGGAGAAAGACTTGTAGGCCAGTCGGCTAAACGACAGGCTATTACAAATCCTAAAAAAACTATCTTCTCCATTAAAAGATTTATGGGAAGAAGAATGGATGAAGTTACCTCTGAAATGACGAAGGTTCCTTATGAAGTTATGGCAGGTGATGGGAATTCTGCACGGGTTAAAATTGACGACCGTGTTTATTCTCCTCCGGAAATTTCTGCTATGATTTTACAAAAGATGAAAAAGACCGCTGAAGATTATCTTGGACAGGAAGTTTCTGAAGCTGTTATTACAGTTCCCGCTTACTTTAATGATTCGCAGCGCCAGGCCACAAAAGATGCCGGTGAAATTGCAGGATTAAAAGTTAGAAGAATAATTAATGAACCAACTGCTGCTGCGCTTGCATATGGTTTAGATAAAAAACAGAAAGATCAGATTGTTGCCGTTTACGATCTCGGCGGTGGTACTTTTGATATTTCAATACTTCAGTTAGGCGATGGTGTATTTGAAGTTAAATCAAGTAATGGTGACGGACACTTAGGCGGTGATGATTTTGACCAGAGATTAATTGATTTCCTCGCTGATGAATTTAAAAAACAGGAAGGAATTGATTTAAGAAAAGATCCTATGGCTTTGCAAAGATTGAAAGAAGCTGCTGAAAAAGCTAAGATTGAATTATCATCATCTGTACAGACAGATGTTAATCTTCCGTTTATAACCGCAACACAGGACGGACCGAAACATTTAAATATTACAATCACAAGAGCAAAATTTGAGCAGTTGGTTGATGATTTAATTGAAAGAACAGTTGGACCTTGTGAAAAAGCAATGAAAGATGCAGGTGTTACCGCATCGCAAATTGATGAAGTAATTCTTGTTGGTGGCTCAATACGTGTCCCTAAAGTTCAGGAGCTTGTTAAGAAATTATTTGGGAAAGAACCACATAAGGGAGTAAATCCTGATGAAGTTGTTGCAATTGGTGCAGGAATTCAGGGTGCGGTTCTTACAGGTGAAGTAAAAGATGTTCTGCTTCTTGATGTTACACCTCTTTCTCTTGGAATTGAAACTCTTGGTGGTGTAATGACTACATTGATCCAGTCTAACACGACTATTCCAACAAAGAAAAGTGAAGTGTTCTCAACCGCATCAGATAGTCAACCATCAGTTGAGATTCATGTGCTTCAGGGTGAAAGACCAATGGCTAATGATAACAGAACGCTTGGCAGATTCCACCTTGACGGAATTCCACCCGCACCGAGAGGAATTCCCCAGATTGAAGTTACATTTGACATTGATGCTAATGGTATTTTACATGTTGCTGCTAAAGATAAAGGTACTGGCAAAGAACAAAGCATCAGGATTACTTCTTCAAGTGGATTAAGCAAAGATGAAGTTGAGAAGATGAAGAATGAAGCAAAATCCCATGCTGCCGAAGATAAAATGAAGAAAGAATCAGTTGAAATAAAAAACCAGGCAGATAATCTTGTCTTCCAGACTAAAAAGCAAATTGAAGAATTAAAAGATAAAATTCCTGCCGATTCCAAGAATCGTCTTGAAACTGAAATAAAGAAAGTAGAAGATGCTATTGCAACAAACAATTCAGATGCAATTAAATCTGCTACGGAATCTTTAACAAAGGTATGGAGTGAAGTTGCGTCCACAATGTATCAGCAAGCTGGCGGAGCACAAGCCGGTCAGCCGTTTGAGGGTCAGAATGCAGGTGGGCCGCAAGAACCCCAGGATCAAGGGCAGCAGAAGAAAGATGATAAAGATGTTCAGGATGCTTCTTACGAAGTAGTAGATGACGATAAGAAATAAATAGATCATTATAAAATGTAAGGGCGAACTGAAAAATTTGTTCGCCTTTACAAAATAACATCAGAAAAATTCTTAGAATAAAATATAAAGGAGGAAAAACATGTCCGATAAAGATGTAGTAAAATTAGAAGAAACTAAGGTAGATAACTGGCAGGAAGCATTGGAAAAGGAATGCTGGGTTGCACCAGTGGTTGATATCTATGAAACTAACGATGATTATACCCTTGTTGCCTGTATGCCGGGCGTTTCTAAAGAAAATGTTAAGATTAAAATGGAAGACGGTAATCTTATTGTTATGGGCAAAGTAGATTACGATACTCTTCTTGAAAGAAACTATGTTCTTAATGAATCCCAGATTGGAAATTTCTACAGGAAATTCCAGATCTCGGAATCAATTGATGATTCAAGGATTGAAGCTAAGTTAGAAAACGGTCAGTTAATTGTTAGCTTACCAAAGCACGAAAGAGCTAAACCTAAGAACATCGAAATAAAATAATCTTTCCCATATTCCATTTTCTCTTGTGTCCCGGCATTGTCGGGACTTTTTTTTTGATACCAGGGAATTAACAAACATGTTTCCATTTGCAAATATCCTGCTTAATTTTACGGCGAATAAATATTTACCAGATGAAAAAACTTTTACTACTTTCACTAATTTTGGCTTTTGCTGGATTGACCTACCTTAATAGTTCATTCCGGGGAAATGATGCTTCGGTTAAAATTCGTCCCGTAAAGAATGGTGTTTATGAAGATGGTTTACTTAGATCTGAAGTAAAGAATGTTGAAGAAGTTGTATCGTATAAAATTGATGCTGAGCTTTTGCCCGTTACTAAAGAAGTAATAGTTGATGAAGAATTAACCTGGATAAACAAAACAGAACATCCCGCTACTGAAATTTATCTTCATCTTTATGCGAATGCTTACAAAAACAGTAACACGCTTTTTACCAAAGGAAGAGGAATAACCATAACAGATGAAAACAAGTCAGGAATAGATTTTTCCGAGGTTAAAGTAAATGGCAATGATGCTCAACTAATCTATGTACAACCAGAAGTGGAAAATGATTATGATAGCACTGTTGCTAAAATTGTTCTTAACCAGCCGTTAAATTCCGGTGAATCTCTTCAAATGAATTTTAAATACAAAGTTAAAATTCCTAAAGCGGGAAAAAGATTTGGCTACGCTGCCGGAAGAAATTTCTTTTTCATCTCACAATGGTTTCCAAAAGCTGGAGTTTTCGAGAGTGGTAAATGGTTTTGCAGCCAGTATCACCCTTTCACAAATTTCTATTCTGATTTTGGAAATTATAACGTAAACATCACTGTTCCCGATGATTATATAATTGCAGGGACTGGAATTCAGAAAAGCAAATCAGTTTTAAAGAACAGTAAATCTGTTTACTCTTTCGTTCAGAAAGGAGTACATGATTTTGCCTGGATGGCTTCCGATGAAATTTATGCCGAGCAGGATTCGTATATAAGAAATGATGGGAGTGAAATTCAATTAAAACTTTATACACAGCCTGAAAATGAAAAGTACAAGGAACGGTTTTTACTCTCTGTTAAAAATGCTCTTAAATATTTTGAGGATTATATCGGCGAATATCCTTACCAGACATTATCGATTGTTGATTGCCCGCGGACATGTCAATCTGGTGGAATGGAATATCCCACACTGATAACAACAGGCGCCGAGCTGTTTTCATTATATAAAACAAGGCAGCCGGAATCGGTTACTATCCACGAATTTACACATCAGTATTTTTACGGAGTGGTTGCAAATAACGAAGTGTATGATGCATGGCTTGATGAAGGATTAACCTCATTTATCTCGACCAAAATAGTTGAGAAATATTATGGTAAAGGTGAGGTTCATTTTAATTTATTCGGCTTCTACCCAATATTCGGATTGAATCTTTTGTCTTATAAAGAAATACCGCTTGTTTATACTCTTGGTAATTATTATAAAGAAGAAGATGCCGATATGCTTGCCAAGTATTATACATCTCCAACCTCGGCGGCTATTCTTGATACATCATATAAATTTCCGGTTGCTTCAATTTACGGCATTGCAGCTTACAGCAAACCGCAGCTTGTGCTTCATTCGCTTGAAAAATATTTGGGTTTTGAGAGACTGATGTCTGCATTTAAGGAGTATTATTCAAAATATAAATTCAAACATTCCAAACCGGAAGATTTTTTATCTGTAATCAAATCCAAAAGCGGAACAGATATTTCTGGTTTAATAGATGAGCTTTTTGGAAAAGCATATTCTTTCGATTACAGGATTAATTCAATTAAGAATGTTGGCAATAATACTTATGAAGTTTTTATTGAAAGAATTGGCGGTGGTGTATGCCCGCAGGAAATTGCTTTTTACACGGATAAGGATACTACATATAAACAATGGGATGGAAATAGTCAGTGGAAGGTAGTTCGGTTTAAATCTGATAATGAAATCATCGGCGCTGAATTGGATCCGGAGCGCAAGAATATTCTTGATCTAAATTATGCGAACAATTCTTACCTTATAAATAAACAGTATGGTGCAAGTTTAAGGCTCTCTTTCCGGTT
>CAZIDB010000133.1:0-12841 GCA_964537965.1 uncultured Melioribacter sp.
CTTTGATTAATGATTTCTTCGTGGGCTTTGGTAACTTCGAAAAATTTATTGTTTGTTGTAATTTGTTTATAGGCATCACGATGAGTTGTCATGAAGTTAACTTTTTTATCATATGGAATTCCACCGATTGATTTGGTCACATCAATAACAGTACCTTTTTTCGAGTTATTAAAAATCCAGTCAGAGAAGTAATGAAGACGAGATGGATAGCCATCAATTTTTCCGTCACGGTATCTTACACGTGTTAACTCCTTCCGGAAATCTTCAAAAGTAGTCCTTCCATACTTAACGCATCTGGATAATACAAGTGCATTTTCAAGGAAAGTTGTGCAATCCAATCCTGATAAATTTATTACAAGACTTTCATCACCTTCCATTTCCAAAGTATGCGCAACATACTCAGTTCCTAAAAAACTTTTCCCAATTTCAGCTATTACCTCGTTGATAGGTTTAGTATTTAGTTTTGCCTCACCTGCTAATTTTATCTTTGATTCAAAAATATCTTTATCGTAATTAGATGAAGTATTTTGAGCCAGGAGATTTATATTAAAAAGTAAATAAGCGAATAATAAATATTTCAAGGTTTTCAAAACGGGTAATCCTCCTCTTTAGTTGGTTGATATTGAACGTCTTCAATATGTCTTACTAATTCAAGATTTTCAAATCGTGCATAATCTTTAAAGAATTTTAACCGGACATCACCGGTAGGTCCGTTACGCTGTTTTCCAACAATAATTTCGGCTATTCCTTCAAGATTATTTCCGTCAGCGTCCTGTTTCATACCGTAATATTCCGGTCTGTGAATAAACATTACAACATCAGCATCCTGCTCAATTGAACCTGATTCTCTCAAGTCCGATAACTGAGGACGCTTATCCTGTCTTGCCTCTACTGCTCTGTTCAACTGTGCCAATGCAATAACAGGAATATTCAATTCCTTAGCGAGAGCTTTTAATGAACGTGATATATGTGAAATTTCTCTTTCACGGCTTTCCATTTTACTCGAAGCACTCATTAGCTGTAGATAGTCAATCACAATCATTCCAATTTTCTTTTCGGCTTTAAGCCTCCTCGCTTTTGCGCGAATCTCAAGCACTGTCTGCGAAGGCGAATCATCAATGTACAAAGGAGCTTCTGTTAAACGATGAATGTTTTTTGTAAGCTTATGCGCTTCATCCATTGGTAATTTACCTGTTCTAACAAGATGAGCATTTAACCTGGCTTCAGAACAGATCAAACGTATAACCATTTGTATGGTAGCCATTTCAAGACTAAAAATTGCAACAGGAATTTTATAATCAACAGCGGCATTCCTTGCCAGTGAAAGTGCGAAAGCTGTTTTACCCATAGAAGGACGTGCAGCAAGAATTACAAGATCAGAGCGTTGAAATCCGCCAAGTAAATCATCCATAAGGTAAAAGCCCGTAGGTACGGCAAAAGTCTGACGTTTTTTATCATGTATAAGTTCTATATACTCCATTGCATCACGAACAGCTCTGTCCATCGGAGTATAAGTTTTTTTAAGTGTCTCTTCTGTAATTTCAAAGATTTTTCTTTCGGCCTGGTCAAGCAGTTCAAATGCATCATCCGCACCTTCATATGCCGAACGCGCTATTTCCATTGTTGAAGTAATTAAACTGCGCAGGATAAATTTTTCAAGAATAATCTTAGCATGATATTCAACATTGGCAGCAGAGGAAATATTCTGTGAAAGTTTACTTAAGTATGCGGCACCACCAACAACGTCAATCTGCGAACTCTTTTTAAGCTCTTCATATAAAGTAACTGTATCAACCGGTTCATTTGCTTCAAAAAGGTTGCGTACAGCTTCAAAGATTATTCTATGCTCCTTCAAATAAAAATTCTCCGGGGCAAGCAATTCTATAGCTTTAGGGACAGCTTCTTTTTCAATTAACATTGCACCAAGCACAGCCATCTCAACTTCGGGTACTGCAGGTGGTTTTACTGAAGCAGGTTCTAACTTTTGCAGGTTTACATTTTCTTTCTTTGCTTTAGCCATACGATTAATTCAGTTCTGATTCCATATTTTATTTTCTAAACAAATATAAAAATTATAATGAAGAATAGGGAGATGTTTTTGGTAATAATCTTTCTCTTATCTACAAGAAGTTTTATTTAGACAGTTCATCGTACAATTTTCTGAATTTCTGAACATCTTCCCAGCAGCCGCGCTTCCATTGTGGATTTCTTAACAACGCGGCAGGATGATAGGTTACCATTGTCTGAATATTTTTATATTCGTAAACATTACCTCTTAACTTACCAAGCGCCAGTTTTGTTTTAAGTAATGATGAAGCGGCAATAAGTCCTAAGCATAAAATTAATTTCGGTTTGATTAATTCTATCTGTTTTTCTAAGTATGAGAAGCACATTTCAATTTCGTCAGGCAAAGGATTTCTGTTTCCCGGGGGACGGCATTTGACAATATTTGCAATATATACTTCCTCCCTTTCAAAATTTATAGCTTTAAGAATATCGTTAAGCAGCTTGCCTGCCCTGCCAACAAATGGTTCGCCCTGCATATCTTCATCCGCACCTGGCCCTTCACCTATGAGCATTACAGTTGCATTCGGATCACCTACTCCAAAAACAAATTTGTTTCTTGATGTACTAAGCCGGCATTTAACGCATTTGTTTATCAATTTATCAAACGAGGTAAGATCATTTGTTTTAAATTCTTTTCCATCCATTTTGACGGGTTGAGAAATTATTTCGGGAGTTGCTTCAGCCGCCGGTTTTATCTTTTTCACTTCTAATCCAATTTCCTTATAGTCAATTTTTTCCGCGGAAGGTTTTTCGAAGAGATATTCGCCAAACAAATCTTCCTGATCTTTAATTGCATCAAAAATTAAATTCAGTTCCTCTTTCACGGTAAATCATTTTCCTTTAATTCGTCCAAAATAAAATTGGCAACCGTAAACTTAGATGCTTTTGGGTAGGTTTTTCTTTTACCTGATTTCTTAATAATCGTTATTATATTTGAATCTGTTTCGAAGGCCGGATTTTCTTCATTTACACTATTAAGCACAATCATATCAATATTCTTTTCTTTCAGTTTTTTCTCTGCATTTTTAATTTCATTATCAGTTTCCAACGCAAAGCCCACAACTTTAATTTTATCTTTTTTAACAGATGAGAGAATATCAACAGTTTTTTTCAATTTAATAATTTCAAGGTTATCTTCTTTTTTGATTTTACCGGTAGCTTTTTTTTCGGGAGTAAAATCTGCAACTGCAGCCGACATAATAAGAACATCATTATCATCTATATTTGCTTTTACGGCTTTCAGCATATCGTCTGCGGAACGAACAGAAATTTTTCTTATTTCCTGGTATTCAGTTTCTTTTGAAGGGCCTGAAATTAAAGTAACATTTGCCCCGCGCAGGTAAGCAGCTTTAGCTATTGAATAACCCATCTTTCCGGAAGACCTGTTGCCTAAAAATCTAACAGGATCAATATCTTCATAAGTGGGACCTGCAGTAACAAGAATATTCTTACCAACTAAATCTTTTTTATAACCTGAAAGAATCAATCTTGCAGAATCAATAATCTTATTCACATCAGCCATTCTACCGATGCCTGAAAGCCCGCTTGCCAACGAACCTTTCTCTGCTTCAACAATATAAGCTCCGACTTCACTCTCAAGTTTTTTAAAATTTGACCTTGCTATTTTATTACTGTACATATCCATATCTGCTGCAGGTGCAACTATCAGCGGACATCTTAAAGCGGAAACAACCGTGGTCAATGCATTATCACAAAATCCATTAACAAGTTTTGCAATTGTATTAGTTGTGCACGGTGCAATTATCATTAGATCTGCCCACATTGCATATTCAATGTGCCAGGTCTTCATATCTACACCATTACTTTGATTTTCAGGAAAGATATTTACAATGATCGGATTACCGGATAAAGTTGAAAGCGTAAGTGGAGTTATAAACTCAAGAGCGGAAGGAGTCATTATAACTCTTACTTCCGCTCCACTATTTACTAAACTCCTGATAATAAGACAGGATTTGTAAGCAGCAATACCGCCGGTTACACCAAGAATAATTTTCTTTCCGGCAAGTTTGTCGTTAATCATTTTTCTTTATAGTAATAGTCCAGTTTTCCGTCCAACAATTTATACAGAGATTGCTGATGCGGTTTAGGACGTTTTTCGAAATCGAGAGATATTTTAAGCTGATCGGGATTCTCAATATCCTCGCTATCGTCTTCAATTCCTTTTGAAGGAAGCGTTGTCATAAGAGTATTATATTCAAGCCGGGTTTCCTCGTTTATTCTTCTGGCTTCTTTTGCAGAAACGATGCAAGCTTCATAAACGTTCGCAGTTTTCTCATCAATACTTCTAAGGTCTATCGGTTTTATTTCCATTATAGTTTCTCCTTTTTATAATTCAAATCAATAATATTTTTTACTTCTTCAATTGCAGTATCAAGTAACTGATTAACCACATAATAATCAAATTTGTCCTTTAAGCTCAGTTCCATTTCAGCCCGTTCAATTCTTTTCTTAAAGTCCTCTTCAGTTTCGGTGCGCCTGTTTTTCAACCTGGCAATAAGATCATCAAGACTTGGCGGAGCAATAAAAATCAAAACAGCTTCCGGGTAAAGTTTTTTAATGCTTAAAGCACCTTTAACATCAATTTCAAAAACAAGAGTTTTACCTTTTTCAAGATTTTCCTCAACAAAACTTTTTAGAGTGCCATAATAATAATCGTAAAATCTTTCCCATTCGGCAAATTCATTATTATCAATTTTTTTCTTAAACTCTTCTTCCGTAAGGAAGAAATAATCTTTACCATCAATTTCTTCAGGTCGCTTTTTCCGTGTAGTTGCAGAAACCGAAAAAACAAACTCCGGATAAGCTTTTAAAATACTTCTTACAATTGTAGTTTTGCCTGCTCCACTTGGTGCAGAGAACGCAAATAATTTTCCATTTCCCAAATTTTTTACTCAATGTTTTGAATTTGTTCTCTGATCCGTTCAATCTCTTCTTTTATTGTAACCGTAGCATAAGATATTTCTGTTGTAAGAGATTTACTGCCGATTGTATTAGCTTCTCGGTTAATTTCCTGGCAAAGGAAATTTAACCTGCGTCCGACATCACTGCCATTATTCATCGCATCAAGAAAGAATTTTGCGTGACTTTTTAATCTAACACATTCTTCAGTTACATCACTCTTATCAACAAGTAAAGCAAGTTCAAGTTCAAGTCTTTCGTTATAATCAACAAGGTTAGCAATAATTTGTTTTGCTCTTTCCTTAATCTTTTCAAAAAATTCCTGGGTACTTGTCCGGCTGATTGTTTCAATACCAGTTACCTGATCAATTATATTATTCAGCCTGCTGGCAATATCTTTATACAGTTCTTTACCTTCCTGGTTGCGCATAACGATAAGTTCATCCAGTGCCTTATCAATAGAATCCTTAAGCAATTCAAATTCTTCTTCGCGCGAATCCGAATCCTCACTTAAAAAAATATTCTGAAACGACAGGAGATGGGATAATGAAATATCATCTTTAATTTTTGCCGTTTTCTTAAGCTGTTTCAGAAAATCAACAGCTAATTTCAGATTTTCTTTATTAAGTGAAAGTTTATTTTCGTCAAGCCCGTCTAATTTAAGCTGCAGATTTACGATCAGTTTACCGCGTTTAATTTTATTCCTTATTATTTCCCGGATTTCCAATTCCTTGTTTAAAAGGTTTTTGGGAAGTTTAAGGGAAATTTCAAGGTAGCGGCTGTTAACACTTTTTACTTCACATTCCGCACTTATACCGTTTTTTTGAACTGAGGCTTTACCGAAGCCAGTCATACTGGAAATCATACACAACCGGGAAAATTGAAGTCAAAATTAACTAAAAAACCATTGCCTTACAACCCAAATTTTAGCTGGGGATTACTGCCATATTATTAGTGTGAACATAAAAACAGGCTAAATCATTACGACAGTATTTTTTTGCTTAAAAAGATTAGAAGGCTTCACCTATTCCAAGATGAAATTCTACATTATCAAAGAATGGAGAATGTTTGATTTTATCTATCAGTGTTTTTTTATCGGCAGGATCGTAACCCTTGAATCCAAAATCCAGTCTTATTGGTGCAAATGATGAATAAAACCGTAACCCGAATCCGACCGCAACAGCTACTTCATCAAACCGGAATTGCTGGTAACTATTCCACGTATTGCCGAAGTCAACAAAGTATGCGCTGCCAAATGGTCCAATCAACCTGTTCCTGGATTCAATGCTTCCTTCAATAAGGAAAGTGCCGCCCACTGGCAACTTGTTAAGAAATACGTTTAAGAAATTCTGAACTGAAATATCATAGATGCTAAGAGGAACCTGTGGATTTAACTCCCTTGCACGCCATCCTCTTATTGAGTTGCTGCCACCGGCAGTAAATCTTGAGTTGAACGGAATATCTGAAGCGGAACCATGATAAGCCTGCATATATCCAACACGGATTTTCATTCCAAATGCAGACTCTTTATCTTTCCACACAACCGGGAACCATGTTGCCTGAGAATTAATTTTATAAAACTGAGCTTTTGGTTTTAAACCAATATCAATAACTTCATTTATAAGATATGGCAATAAATTTGCTTCCTCAAAAGTAATCGATAATGTATATCCCTTATGCGGAAAGAGCAGGTTATCTGTTTTATTTGTAGAAAGCTCAACACCAATTACTGAAGTAGTATAATCCCTGTTACTTCTTGAACTTAAGTTTGTGTAAAGAGAATCAAATGCACTTTGAGGAATCTCGGTACTAATTAAATCCTGAATAAGATCTTTTATATAACTTGAATGAAACCGGTACTTCGACATATCAAGATCGAAATACAACTGGAACGAATTAAAGTAAACCCACTTCGGCAAATCAAAATCCAGACTGATCTTGGAACCGTAAGATGTTGATTTATATTCCTTCTGCTTATTTATAGTTGAATATAATTCCCACTTGGTACGGATTAGCTTTCCTAAAAGGTAAGGCTGGTCAATTGAAGCTCTTAAATCAAGGTAGCCAAGCATTGTAGTATCATTAAGGGCTAAAAACTTTGTAATGTTCGCGTAATCAATATTAAATATATCCTGAAACGCAAAGCTGGAGCCGACAGTAAAATTTCTTGCATCACCAAGAAAATTTTTCTTTGTATAGGATAAGCCTAACCCAAAATTGAAAGTGCTTGACTGGTTGTTCAGAATTAATTCAGGAGATAGCTCATGCATTTTTCCGATATCGCCATTTATAATTAAAGGTACTTCATAACCGTTTGTATCTGCAAGAGCAGCGTTAACAAGAACAGAGCTGAACAAATTTGTTCGGTATAAACGAATCTGACCTTTATTTATATTTTCACTGCTGTAATAATCCCCGGTTTTAATTCCAACTAATCTTCTCAAAAGATCATCATCCACATCGTCTTTACCGGGACCAGAGCGGTTAACCTGAATATCACCAATCTGGTATCGCTTACCGGTGCGGAAAGATATTTTTGGTAAAACCATATTCTTTGAAGTATCAATTAAAATTTCCGGAGTATTCTGAGCAGCAAACACGTAACCGTTATCAAGAAGTGCTGTTAAAATTTTATCCTTATTGCTTTCAATTATTTCCTTGTTATATTCCTGTCCAACTTTAAGTGAAAGATTTGAATAGGCAACATCTTTAATTTCCTGTGGAAGTTTTTCCAGGCCTTTTATTTTAAAATCTTCAACTAAATATCTCTCTCCTTCAATTACAGTATAAAGAATTTCATACTTTTCTTTTCCGGGTAAAAGATAGTAATCAGGTATAACTTTAATCTCAAAAAAGCCGTTATCCCGGTAGTAATTTTTCAGCGCTTCAACATCAATTGGAATTAATGCGGTATCGAAATATGAAGGTGGGCGGCCAATATTTTCATAAATAGTGTGAAGAAATTTCAGGAACCAACCCGGGGTTTCTTTTGACTGAACTACATTTTCCAGTTCCGATGTCGCAATGTTCCGGTTACCATGAAATAAGATTGCAGATAACTCGTATCCCTCAGAATCCTGTGCGTACAATATTGCATTCAATGTTATAAACAGGAAAAATAATTTTAGTATTTTCAATATTATACTCCGGTCTTCAACAAACTATTTTTCCTTGTCCAGGTCAAAGTCTCTGCTTACCACAACAAGATTAGGATAATCTCTCTGGAAATTTTTTGTAAAGAAATCTCTTATTTCGGATCTGTTAATGTTAGGTGAAAGGTAAAGTGACAATGGTTTATCGGGAACAGTAAAAAAGTGTGCAGAAAAAATTTCTTTTAAATTCAGATCAATCAGGTAAGTAAATATTTCTCCACCACCGGAACCAAGAAAATAATCCTGAGAATCATAATAGAAAAGTTCGTAGTTGTAATCTGCAAGTTTTAATCTTTTTAACAGGCTTTCATTTAAGGAGCCTTTTAGCAACGGAGTTTCATATACTTTAAGCGGATTACTGTTAACAAACTTTATATAATAAAATCTCATTCCCCATTCCTTTTCAGACATGAATTCCCGGCCGGCAATCAATCCTTTTGAAGAATCATTTTCAAATATTCCGTACTCAATATCTTTAACATCGTCTGCAATCTTTTGTTTTGCATAGTTAAACAAAATCTGCCTGTCAATCTTATCTGCCGAATCCGCTGAAACTACAAGATTAACCGGCGCTTCCTTTTTCTTTTCACAGGAAAAGAAAGAGAATACTACTGCAAACATGAATAATAATACTGTGCCCTTTTTAATTAGTAATGACAACTTCAGTCCCTTTTTTAATTGCTGAATATATTTCATCAATATCCTCGTTACTTACTGCTATTGAACCGTTAGTCCAGTTAAAAACAAACGGTAGATTTTTGAAAATAGCATTCAATCTGCCAATACCATGAATTCCAATAACCAGGGCTTCGTCTTTTACTGTCGGGCAATCACCCTGCTCTAAATCATTATACATCTGCTGGTATTCCTGGTTCGAAATTAGTTTGGCTTTCATCGCTTCAACCAGATCATTTTTATTTGGATAGTTCAATCTGAAAAATTTATTATATGCCGAAGAAGTGTCAATATCGCAAATAACATATTTGCCAACCGGAGTTCTGTAATCATCTGTAAAAATTTTCCGCGAATTAGAATTCCTACCAAACACAGCTTTATATGATTTGACTAAGATTGTATCCGAATAAAGATTAAGTTTATAATTCTTTCTATCAACCTGAATTTTAACGTTTACGAGATATCTCAGTCCTTTTGAAACCATCATTTCCGGTAAAGAAGGTTCGCTTAGATTTAAAATCATTCCATACAGAATTACACCTGCAAAGAAAATAACAATACTTGCAATAAAATATAAGACGTTCTTCAGCACTTTATTTTTACAGTTAAGATTTTATTAAGACTGTATTAAAGATATATATTTTCACAATTTTTTAATAGAAAAAAGACGGCATAAGCCGTCTTTTAACTTAATTATAATCAATGTGGTCAGCCTTTATTCTTGGCATCAACCACAGCAATGGCAGATAGATTTATTATTTCATCTACGGTAGCGCCTCTCTGAAGTACATGGATGGATTTTTTCAAACCGACAATTATGGGTCCCACAACTGTAGCACCGCCAATTCTTGCCATCAGTTTATATGCAATATTACCCGAATTCAGATCAGGAAAGACAAGGACATTTACTTTCCCTTTAATCCTATTAAACGGAAAATCACTCTCAAGTATGTGCTGAACTACTGCAGTATCTGCCTGCATCTCGCCATCGATATTCAGATCAGGTCTTAACCGGTGAACAATATCTACCGCTTCTTTTACTTTGAGCGATTCTGGGTAAACTGCACTTCCAAAGTTGCTGAATGAAAGCATTGCTACCCTTGGTTCAATTTCGAATTCTTTTACTATGTCTGCTGTGTTAATAGCAATTTCAGCAAGCTGCTCTGCATTTGGATTAATATTAACAGTACAATCAGCAAAAAAATATACATCCTTTTTAGTAATAACTATATACATTCCTGAAACCACTTTACATCTTTCCTGCAGTCCTATACATTGAAGTGCAGGTTTAATTGTTTCGGGGTAGGAAGTTGTTAAACCACCGATTAAGGAATCAGCGTCACCATTTTTAACCATCATTGATCCAAAATAAACAGGTTGCCTTATAAGCTCTTTTGCTAATCTCAGCGACATTCCTTTACGTTGACGGTTCTCATATAAATCTTGAGCATACTTATCAACCTTATCTGATTTGGAAATATCTAAAATGGAGAAACTTTCAAGATCATACCCAAGTGATTTTATTTTTGCTTTTATAATTTCTTCATTACCTAAAAGAATTGGGAAGGCAATATTATCATCACTAACACTATGGGCTGCTCTTATAATTTTATCTTCTTCACCTTCCGGATAAACAATTTTTCTTGGCGCCTTCTGAGCCTTATGAACCATAACTCTGATTACTTCTTTTGACACACCAAGTCGTTCCTGAAGTTCTTCCTTGTACGCAGACCAATCATCAATATTTATCCTTGCGACACCGGTATCCATTGCAGCTTTAGCCACAGCAGGAGCAACATTCCATAACACTCTTGGATCGAATGGTTTTGGAATGATGTAGTCTCTTCCAAAAGTAAATTCCTTTCCGCCATATGCATTAATTACAATTTCCGGTACTTTCTCTTTTGCAAGATCTGCAAGAGCTTTTACAGCAGCCATTTTCATTTCAACTGTAATTGCTTTAGCTCTTACATCCAACGCGCCTCTGAAAATAAACGGGAAGCCTAAAACATTATTAACCTGGTTCGGGTAATCGCTTCTGCCTGTAGCCATAATAACGTCACTTCGAGCATCCTTTCCATCTTCATATGTAATTTCAGGATCAGGATTTGCCATAGCAAATACAATAGGATCCTTAGCCATACTTCTAACCATATCCTTTGAAACGACATTTCCTTTAGACAGACCAAGGAAAATATCTGCTCCTTTCATAACATCTGCAAGAGTTTTAAGATTGGTTTGTTTTGCAAACTGCATTTTATATTTGTTAAGATCATTTCTATCCAGACTAAGCACACCTTTTGAATCGCACATCCATATATTTTCCAGTTTCATTCCGGCTTTAATATAAAGGTTAGCACAAGCAATTGCTGCAGCACCAGCACCGTTAATAACTACTTTAACTTCATCAAGCTTTTTACCAACAATCTGGGTTGCGTTTAATATACCAGCACAAGAGATTATTGCAGTGCCATGCTGATCATCATGAAACACAGGAATGTTCATCGTCTTTATTAATTCTTCTTCTATTTCAAAACATTCCGGGGCTTTAATATCTTCAAGATTAATTCCGCCGAAAGTCGGTTCAAGCAATTGAACTGCACGTATTACTTCCTTAGGATCGTGAGTATTAAGTTCGATATCAAACACATCGATATCGGCAAATCTTTTAAACAAAACTCCTTTCCCCTCCATAACCGGTTTGCCGGCGTGCGCACCTATATCACCTAAACCAAGTACGGCAGTACAATTGGAAACCACAGCAACAAGATTTCCTTTGGAAGTATACTTGTAAACGTCATCATCATTCTTATGGATTTCTCTGCAGGGCTCAGCTACACCCGGTGTATAAGCAAGCGAGAGATCCCGGGAAGTTACACAAGGTTTGGTTGGAATAACCTCAATTTTACCACGCCTGCCTAAGCTATGGTATTCGAGAGCATCTTCAACTCTAATTTTCATTTTGAATTCCTTATGATGTTTTTATTAGACGGCTAATCTGATGGAAGGAAAATAAGATAGTTTTATTTAAAGTTAAATAGCAATCTTCAAGATTTATTATCAAAATGGTTAAATAGTAAAAATGCCGGTGTGTATTTTTTTTAGGATAGAAGCCGAATGTTAAAAAAAATGCGGACGATTTTGAACCTGTCCGCATTACAAATTTTTCATAATAAGAAATTTATACTTCCATGATTTCTTTTTCTTTATGCTTAATGTGTTCATCAATCATTGTGATATGTTCATCAGTAAGTTTTTGTGTGTCCTTTTCAAGATTTTTTAATTCGTCTTCAGAAACCTTTTTTTCCTTTTCCTGTTTTTTCAGATGTTCATTTGCATCTCTTCTTATGTTACGAATCGCGACTTTAGCATCTTCACCAAGTTTCTTAACAATTTTAACCATTTCCTTTCTTCTTTCTTCTGTAAGAGGCGGAATAGGAATTTTTAAATTTGTGCCGTCACTAATCGGGTTTAAACCAAGGTCTGCAGTAAGTATAGCTTTTTCAATAGCAGGTACCATTGTTTTATCCCAGGGAGTAATTGCAAGCGTATGGACATCTAAAACAGATACGTTTCCCACCTGTTTAAGCGGAGAAGGTGTTCCGTAAAAATCAACCCGAATGCTATCTAATAAGGTAGTTGTAGCTTTCCCGGTTCGTATTGTAGCAATCTCATTCCTGAAAGATTCAACCGACTTATCCATTCTTTGTTTTGCGTCTTTTACTGATGGATTCATATAACCCTCTGAAAATTTAATTTGTTGTTTCTTTAATCAAAATATTGCTGACAGTTGTACCAATCTGTTCACCGTTGACAAGATTAAGTAAATTGTTCGGTATGTTCATATTAAACACAACAATAGGTAAATCATTTTCCTGGCAAAGACTAATTGCAGTAAGGTCCATTACACCTAATCTTTTCTTCAATACATCGAGGTATGAAATTTCCGAAAACTTAAACGCATCCGGATTCTTTTCGGGATCAGAATCATAAACACCATCTACTCTTGTGCCTTTCAGAATTGCCTG
>CAZIDB010000134.1:0-12813 GCA_964537965.1 uncultured Melioribacter sp.
AATTCATTATTTTAATGACAGTAAATCTTGAAATGCCAAAAGGTATAATGATGAAGTTTCTTAACTATTATTTACTGTTTCTTATCTTAACATTTTCAACAATTTTACCTCAGGGAAGCGCAGGCAGTGAAGCTTCTATTGAATACTCAAATTTAATTGATATGCCAACAGCAGGAGTATTAAAAAAGGGAAATGTCGGAACAAGTTTCTATCTAATGCCAGAAGGTGTTGTAATTGGTAAAATTGAAGTTGGAGTTTTCAAAGGATTTAGTTTTGGTATTTCTTACGGTGCAGCAAACTTTATTGGAGTTGGTACTCCTGACTGGTATAAACTGCCTGGAGTTAATGTAAAAATTAAATTACTTGAGGAGACTGAAACTTTACCAGCATTTACACTTGGTTTCGAATCTCAGGGAAAAGGTAAATTTTATAAAAGATTAAGTGATTATGGATTACTTAAAGAAGGAACAGAAGATATTGAAGTAAACCGTTTTAAAATTAAATCACCCGGATTTTTCATCGCTTCTTCAAAAAATTTTCAGTTCATCGGATTTTTAACATTACACGGTTGCATTTCATATTCGCTTGAAAGAGATGATCTTGATAAAGATTTAAACTTATTGGTTGGGGCTGAGAAAACACTTGGCAGTCAATTGTCTTTAATAGCAGAATTTGATTTTTCAATGAACGATAATGGTAAATATTCATTTGGTGATGGTCAAGGTTATTTTAATGCAGGCTTCAGGTGGTCTCCCGGTGATGGTTTTACAATCGGTTTTGACCTTAGAGATCTATTCAGTAATAAAAAGCTTAATCCTGGTGCCGCAGACAGAGCACTAAAGGTTGAGTTTATAAAACCAATCTTTTAATTGCAGGGTAATTTAATAAACTGTAGTAAACAAAGTACAACAGCGTTTATTTTTTTAGACAATCCCAAATTTTTACCTGTATTTTGATGAATTTTAATCTTTATTTCAAGGCATATTTTTTGTAAAATTTGGACAGGTAAAAAGCTTAAGAGGCAAAAAACATGAGAATGCACAGATCGATTTTAATCTTATCATTTATTATCATTTCAACATTTTATGCGGGATGCTATACTCAAATTGCCGTACCTGATTATAGAAACAGGCATAAAGTGTATGTTGAAAAAAATGACGATTATGATAATAATGAATATGAGTATTCTGACAACTATGATTCCGATTCTACTTATTCAGATGATTCAACATATTCTGAAAATGAAAATTATACAGATTATTATTACGTATCATACCACAAACCTTACTATCGAAGGTATTTTATGGGATATCATCCGGGAGTAAGTATTGTAATTGATGGCGGATATGATTACTGGGATCCATATTGGAATTATAGCTGGTACAGTCCTTTTTGGTGGGATACCTATTATTCCCCGTTTTATTATGCCTCTTCTTACTGGTGGTGGTACCCATATCATAATCATTATTATGATTACTGGGATAATGATTATTACGGATATGATAAATATAAATACAGGAGTAACGATTATACACGTTTAAGAAACAATGATGGCGGTAGAGGGAATAGTCTGAGAACAAGAGATGTACTTTCTGGTAGCAGAAATGGTTCAACACTTACAAGAACTTTAGAAGGCAGAAACTCAGTCAGAACTTCGAATGACAGAACTACTGAAATGAGAAAACGAAATACTATCACAAAAAATAATTCCAGAGATAACGAATCAATACGCATTGATAAAAGAACTTCAACCAGAATAGAAAAGAATACAACAAGAAGAACAGATAACGAAGTTTTAAGGAATAAAAATACCAGGAGAGAATCCTCAGTTAATGATGCAACAAAGAATAAGACCAGCAAAAGAACTATAAAGAAATCTCCGGGCAACACTAATACGAATAGCGGTGAAATTCAAAAAAGAAAATCCGGAACTTCTACATATAATAACAAAGGGAACAGCCGGACTTATAACAGAACTGAAACACCAAGATATAATTCGCCATCGAGAACGGAATCTTCACATTCTTCTTCTACATCCCGGGGAAGTAGTAGCGGAGGAAGCAGAAGTTCAAGTGGCGGAAATAGCGGCGGCGGAAGAAGAAGGTAATTAAAATGAATAAAAAAATATTTTATGCTGTAACTGCAATTATCATTTTCAATTTTGTTGGATGCTATACTGTGCTGACGCATCCTGATGTTGATTTGGTTGGAAATGAAGGTACTGTTTATACTTCCAATATTAATTATTACGATGATTGCAGCAGTTGCCATTCTGATTTGCAAGATGTTAATGTTACAAATATGAGCACTTATGATGTTGTTAAGGCTCATTTGAAAGATAATGAAGAAACTGATGTTTATGATAACAGGGATTTCTTTGGCTATTATACATCCGGGTTTTATGTTGATTCATATGACTATTATTACAACAGCCCATGGTGGACAGAATATACTCCGGTTATTAAATCCAAAGAAAGAGAAAGTTATAGAAGCAGTGCAAGGGATAATGATTCTGAAAGAGGAACTACAACCGAAAGAAGACGATCATCTGGTTTTGTTGCGCCAACTGTAACAACAACTTCCAGTTCGTCGGGCTCCGGCAGTACGAGTTCTTCTTCAAGCAGTTCAAATAGCTCGGATAATTCGGTTAAAAGAACAACCAGTGATGATTCAAGTTCAAGAAATTCATCTGATGCACCTAGCTCCCGTAACAGCGATGGAAGCAGATCATCAGATTCGGGAAGAAGAAGATGAATAAGTTTTTTATAATACTTGTCATAGTTTTGTTGGGAATAATATTCTCAACACTTGCCGGGTGTTATCCTTATGATGAATTTGCACCACGTGCAAGAGAGATAATTATTTTCGAACCTGTATATGATCCGGTTCCAGTACCGCCACCACCTATTGAACCGATAATAATCATTGTTCCACCTGTAGACACCCCTGCAGATAATGATCCGGCTAAAATTAAATATAGAAAAGATAATCCGGTTAGAACCGATGATAGACGTAGCGGAGATGAAACAAAATCAAGAAACCAAGATGGTGGAAGAAATCAAACTTCAAGGAGAAGATAATGAAATTGTCCAGTTCTAAATATTACGCAACACTTTTATTTATTGTTTCATTAACGGGATTTGTATTTGCTCAAAATGCGGGTGACGCTTTAAGATTATCGGAACCCGGGCTTGGTTTTAATGCAAGAGCTATGGGTATGGGAAATGCATATTCAGCTTTAAGTGATGACTTTTCGGCAGTCTATTTTAATCCTGCAGGACTTGGATTAGTAAAGCGATTGGAATTTGCAGGTGGAATAAATTATTCCAAGTTTAACAATGATGTTACTTTTTTTGGAAATAAACTTGGATCATCAAATTCAGAAACCAAACTTGACCAATTAAGTTTTGTTTTTCCATTCCCAACTTTAAGAGGAAGTTTTGTACTTGCTTTAGGTTATAACAGGGATAAAAATTTTAACGGAATTAATACTTTTAAAGGTTTTAACTCCGGTTCCAACTCAATGACTCAGGCGCTCTTAGGTAAAGGTGACGTCTCGTATTTACTTTATTTAACAGATGCAACAGGAGAAGTAACACCAATTAATGGACAACTAAACCAGGAAGGTACAATTACATCATCGGGCGGAATTGGCAAATGGTCTTTCTCAGCTGCTTCTGAAATTGCAAGGAAGTTTTATATTGGAGGTACATTAAATATATATAGCGGTGATTATAAAAGAAGCCGCGATTATTACGAAGATGATACCCAAAATCATTATGGCAGTAATGTTTTAACTGATCCCGGTACTCCTAATACTGCTGACTTCCAGACTTTTCATTTGAATGATGTTCTTGACTGGGATATTTCCGGTTGGGATGCAAAGATTGGATTTATTTACCAGGCATATTCTTCAATACTGCTGGGTGTTAGAGTTGGGGGAAGTATTAAATTCCCAACATCATATACAATAAAGGAAGATTATACTGTATCAGGTGAAAGTATTTTTGCCAATGCATCGTATACAGTTGACCCACCATTAGAAAGCAAACTTGAATATGAAATTACAACTCCTTTCATTTTTACCGGTGGCTTATCAGTTAATTATTCCGGTTTAATACTTAATACTGATCTGTCTTATATTGATTATACACAAATGGAATTCTCCAGCGGATTGAGTCCATCAGAAATAAGCCAGAATAATAATGATATAAAGAACCAGTTCCGCGGAGTTATGAATTTTAATGTTGGCGCTGAATATACAATTCCTGAAACCGGTTTAAGGTTAAGAGGCGGATTCATTCTTAATCCTTCTCCATATGATGGAGATCCTTCTGAGTATGATAAAAAATATTTAACCGGAGGAATTGGTTTCCTGACTGATGAAACAATTGCTTTAGACTTGGCTTATGTTCATGGATGGTGGAAAGACTTTGGAGATAACTACGGTACAAATGTTTCCAGAACTTTCCAGGATGTAACTTATAGCAATGTTGTTTTTACATTTTCATACCGGTTCTAACTATCAGGTTTCTGCTATTGAATAGATTAAGAAAGCACTTTATTTTTAATAGAGTGCTTTTTTCATTTTAGGAGGTGTTATAAAAGGAACTATATCAAGGGTTGAGAGCAAGGATTATTATGTAATACCAGAAGGATTGCAAAAACCTGTAAGGTGTTCTCTCAGAGGAAAATTTAAAAATGAATTCAAACTTAAAAAGGATAAATTGTTTAAGGTTGATATTGCCGTTGTAGGTGATTGGGTTCAATATGAACTTAATAATGATGGAACCGGGGTAATTTATGAAATATTTGATAGGAAAAATTATCTCTCAAGAAAAGCACCGAAATTAAAAGGAGTTGGATACCGTGGAGAAAGACTTGAGCAAATCATAGCCTCAAACGTAGATAACCTGTTTATTGTGAACAGCGTTAAAGAACCGGTTTTTAATAATAAAGTTGTTGACAGAATTATTGTTGCAGGGGAAAGCTCTCATTTAAAAATAATTCTGCTTATCAATAAAGTTGACCTTGGTTTAACTGAAGGAATAAACAAGTTTATTGAATTATACGAAAGCCTGGGTTATAAAGTGTTACTTACCTGTGCCAAATTCGGAACCGGACTTGAAGACATAAAGAAAGAACTCAAAGGTAAAAGAAATATTTTCTGGGGACATTCGGGTGTAGGTAAATCATCAATTCTGAATAGCATCTATCCCGATCTTAATCTTAAAACTGCTGAGATAAGCAAATCAACTTCAAAGGGCAGACATACAACGGTAACAAGCTTGCTAATGGAAGTTGAAGAAAATACTTTTATAATTGATACTCCCGGAGTTAGAGAGATTGATCCTTACGGAATAACCAAAGAAAATCTGGGCCATTATTTTATAGAGTTTCAGCAGCATATGAAAGATTGCAGGTTTAATACCTGTACTCATTTTCACGAACCGGATTGTGGTGTAACAGGCGCAGTTGATAAAGAATTAATTTCTTATGAACGTTATGAAAGTTATCTGAATATCCTTGAGACAATTGAAGATGACATGGTGTTTTAACATTATTATGCTTTCTGCTTTTTTACTTCGGCTATCATATTCGTAATTATCTGCCTTACAATCTCATCCGGTACTCCGTCAAAATGCTTAGACTTTAATCTCATATCGCACTGATCATTAACATAATCTACTGCTACAAATTTTTCTTTTGATGAGTAAACTATTTCTGTAGAGAAAAAGTCAAGCTCAGTAAGTTTTGCAATCTTTCTTGTAATGGAAAATAAATCTCTTAATTCAAAAATATCAACTTCTTCTTTTGTAAGGATGGTGTATTCATGGGTTAAGTCATTCCACCAGGTGGCAATTGGTTTTCCGAAAGCCCAAAAGCATCTGAACCAGGATCTTTTATCATTTAGTATTATCGGATAAACCTTTTCCTGTAACAGGTATTTATCATTGTTTAAGTTTGTCCTGTGGTGAAGTACATCTTTTAGTGTTTCCGCACCAGTAACTACGCCCATTCCTCCACCGGTAGTGTTGCAGGGTTTAATTATGAATGGTCTGTCTAAAATTTCAAGATCATCAAGAGAAATGTATAACTGTTCTTTTTCACTAAAAGGAGGAATGATGATTGAATACGGTGTGTTTATTCCTGCGGTAATAAACTCAAGGTGCATACTTGCCTTGTCAATTGCATGATGAACTTTCTTGTAAGGATTAAAGATTCTTACATTTCTTCTTGTAAGAATGTGAGCAATTTCAGAAAAATTATCGTCAACATCTGAAGCTCTGTCAAGGAAACAGTTAAAAGCAAGATTCCTGTTTTTTAACCGTTCTGTTATTTCAAATACATTAAAAGGCTTTATAAGAAATGTCGTAAGTTTTTCACTATGGAACATTTCCTCGGTTAAGGTTATAAAATCCTCATCATATTCCCAGGTGTAGGCTAATGCAATGTCAAATTTTTCCATATCAAAACAACAAATTAAGTATTAAATTTGTAACCGGTAATTATATTATATAAGATCAAATTTTAATAACTAAAATAAAGTTTTTTATGTTAAGATACTCTAAGTTGTTGCTCGTGTTAATCGTACTGATTACCGGGTGCCAAAGCGATAAAATATCAACAGATAAAGCCAAAGCTAATGAGGTTTCTACCTTAAGTGAAACTGATAGAAACAAGAAAGCAATGGATCACTTTATTAACGGAAACGTTGCGGATATGAAAGGTGATCATGCTGCTGCCATACTCGAATATCAGGATGCTTTAAAATTGGAAAAATCTCCTGGTGTTCATTACGCATTGTCTAAAGATTATTTAATCCTTAACAAACTATCGCTTGCGTTAGATAATGCTAAACAAGCAATAAGGTTGGATTCCTTGAATGCAGATTATTATTACCTGCTGGCGGATATTTATACCTCAGCCAGGCAAATGGATTCCGCAGCAATTGCATACGAAAAAATAATCCGTAAAGATTCATCCGATGTTCAGGCTTTGTTTTTCCTCGCTTCAATTTATGAACAGAACAAACCAACCAAAGCACTTGAAATCTATAAGAAAATTATTGAAACAAACGGACCCGACTGGAATGTTCTGGCGCGTGTTGCAGAAATTTATAACAGGCTTGGAAATACGGAAGAAGCCGTTAAGTCAGTTGAAGAACTTTCCGCAATTGATCCTTCTAACCTTGACTTGCAGAAATTAGTAGTTGAGACATATTTGAAAGCAAAAAAATATGATTCAGCTTTAAGCAAAGTTGAGGAATTACTTCAGCAGTTTCCGGATGATTTGGCATTGATAGAACTTAAAGGGCAGATATACCTGCAACAGGAAAACTGGGCAGAGGCAGCTAAACAATTTTCACTACTCCTTGATAACCCAAAAATTAATCTGGATGCTAAAATTCGTGTTGGTTCAATCTATTTTATTCAATCCATTAAGGATACTACTTTGCTGCCAACAGTAAAAGAAATGTTTACTAAACTAGATAAGGACACTACCGACTGGCAGATTAAAATGTTTCTTGGTGAAATCGCATTAAGAGAAAAGAAAGATACTGTTGCAATTCGTTATTTTAAACAAGTTACTGACTTAGCCAAGTGGAACGGGGAAGCCTATGTTCGTTTGGGCGGATTATATTTTGACAATAAAAATTATAAAGATGCAATTAGTTTGCTTGAAGATGCAGTAATGAGTTTTCCTGACGACTTTGCTATTAATCTTATTCTTGGTTTGTCGCTGTCTCAGTCCAACAGTTTTATTGAAGCTGAACCTTACCTGCAAAAATCTGTTGAACTAAATCCGAAAGATATTAATGCATTATCTGCATTGGGGTACACGTTAAGCAGACTGAATCAGAATGATGAAGCGATAATATATCTGAACAAGGCTTTGGTACTTGAACCGAATAACGTGGATTTACTCGGTACACTTGGATTGATTTATAATGAACAAAAGAAGTTTAAAGAATGTGACAGCATTTATTCCAAAGCCCTGGAGATTGATTCTGCCAATGCATTGGTGCTTAACAATTATGCTTATTCTCTTTCTGAAAGAGGAATTGAATTGCAAAGAGCTTTGAATATGGTATCCAAAGCAGTTGAAAAAGATCCTAAGAATCCATCCTATCTTGATACCATCGGATGGGTATATTATCAGCTTGGAAATTATGAATTAGCCGAACTGAATATTAGAAAAGCAATTGACGCTGAACCGGATAATTCAACTATCGTTGAACACCTTGGTGATGTTTTATTTAAAAAGGGAAATAAGACAGAAGCCTTAAGCGTTTGGGAAAAAGCATTTAAACTGAATTCCGAAAACCAGGACCTGAAAAATAAAATTGAAAAAGGTGAACTGTGAAATATAAACTTCTGATTATCACTTGCGTATCTATTCTGTTCCCGCTTATTTACGGTTGTATTCCTTCAAAGCCAACTGAATCAATCGAAATACTTCCGTCTGAACGTCTTGTTAAAAAATTAGAAGCAAACAGAAGAAAGATTAAAAACTTTGAAGGTAACGGTACTGTCGGTGTTTCTACTCCGGAACTAAATACTTCCATTAGTTTTAATGTTAAACTTATAAGACCTGATTCGGTTTTTGTAGATTTTTATGGACCATTTGGAATTGACCTTGCACAGGCAGTAATCTCATCTAATTATTTTACTTTTTACGATATGATGAACAATGTGGTTTACAAAGGCCGCAGCGATAATGATGTTTTAAAAAGAATTTTTAAAGTTGATCTTACATTCAACGAATTGATGGATATACTTGTTGGTTCGGTAAACCTTACTGTTAAGCTTACAAGAGAACCGGATAATTACGAAGTTGTGTATGACAGGTATATTCTTTCCTACAACGAAAATAATTCTGGTAGGAAAAGTAAATATTTTGTTGATGTGCGTGAACTTGCAATTACAAAGTACCAGATACTTAATTCTTCGGATAATATTTTAGCTGAAGGTACATATTCCAAATTCCGGGTAATAGAAAACATTTCAATACCATATTCAATTAAGGTAGAACGTAAAGCTGCTAAACAGGAACTGAATATTGAATACAAGAATATTGTTGTTAATAAAGATAATGTTCAGATAAAACTCGAAATTCCGGATGATGCTGAAATCATCAATATGTAACGCTTGGCCATAAAGTTGAATATTAAGTTGCAGAATTTGAAAAGATATATCCAAAGCATTCCACATTTAAGATCTACATTAAAGAGATTGCTCATATTTGCATTTTCCCTTCAGGTTATCCTTGTTTTATCTAATTCTATTGCCCAGGAAAATGAAGTTATATCAAATAAACAAGGAGAGCTTGACAAATTAAAATTCGAAATACAAAAATTAGAAAGTGATCTTAGGAGTGCTATTCAAAAGGAGAATAAAGCAGTTGAAGTAATTGAAAATTTTAACAGGCAGAGTTTTCTAATTAATAAGGTTATCGGAACTATTAGGCAAGAGGAAAAAAAGAAAGAAAAAAATATTGCGGATCTTGAAGCACAAATCCGGACTTATGACAATAAGATCAAATCCTTGAAAGCCGGCTATGCTAAATATGTCTCCTATATTTATAAATATGGCACTGAAAATAAATGGGCAATGCTGCTGGGTTCAGGTTCAATAAATGAAGCTTTAATCCGGTACAAGTATTTAACAAGAATTACCGATAACAGGGAAAAAGTACTTGGCAGTTTAAAAGCTACAACAAAAAAATTAAGCGATGCAAAGACCTTTCTTGTAAAGGAGCTTGACGAGAAAATAAAAGTAGTTGAACAAAAGAAAATAGAAGAACAGGAATTAAAAAGTAAAATTGAAAAACGAAGACAATTTCTTTCTTCGGTTAAGAAAGATAAAGATGCATTGTACGGCGAGATCGAAATTAAAAAACGTTCGCAAAATGAAATTAAAAAAATTATAGCACGGCTTATTGAAGAAGAAAAAAGAAAGGAATTGGAAAGAAAGAAAGAACTTGCAAGTGCTAATACAAAAAAGTATAATGTTAAGGAATCTGTTAAGGAGATAAAGGGTTTTACTCCGGTCAGTGAATCCGGTTCATTTTTTTCTCTTAAAGGGAAATTAAACTGGCCTGTTGAAAATGGAAAAATTATTCGTAAATTCGGTGAGACAAAAAATCAAAACTTAAATACCATTACTCTGAATTATGGAATTGATATTAAAGCGAATGAGAATTCTGTTGTAAGGGCTGTTTCTGATGGTGTCGTTTCGTCTATTAGCTGGTTGCCAGGTTTTGGGAGTGTCTTAATACTTACTCATCGGGATGAATACAGGACCGTGTATGGTCATCTCTCGGAAATTTATGTGAGTGAGGGAGACAGAGTCGTGCAGGGAAGTTCTATTGCTAAGATTCTTGAAAATACAGATGGGTATGTTCTGCATTTCGAATTGTGGAGTGAACGTGCAAACCAGAATCCTGAAGCCTGGTTAAGATAACCTGAAATTGAAGGATGCTTGATACTGGATTCTTGAAGTTGGAGTTTAATTATCATACCTAAATAAAATTCTTATATTTCATTTATGATAAGATTTATTTTATAATAATGATTAAAAGAATAATCAGGAATAAAATTCTTATTGAGAACTTTACATCTTTATCGGTGCTTCAGGTATCGAATTATATCTTTCCATTAATAACATTTCCATATTTAGTGCGTGTGTTAGGTCCGGAGAAATTCGGATTAGTTAATTTTGCAAACGCATTCGTCGCATATTTCAGTGTGTTAATAGATTTTGGATTTAACTTTTCTGCTACAAGAGATATTTCGATTAACCGGAATGATCCTGAAAAGATTGAAAGTATTTTTAATGCAGTAATGATTGTAAAGCTATGTTTATTTGTTTTAAGTCTTGTGGTCTTTTCTATTGTTGTTCTAACTATTCCATTCTTTAAAAATGATGGAATGATTTATATCTATTCTTTCGGATTTGTGTTGGGAAATTTACTTTTTCCGATTTGGTTTTTCCAGGGTCTGGAAAGGATGAAATATATTGCAATACTGAACGTAACTGCTAAAGCTTTGGTAACGACAATTATATTTCTTTTAATAACAAAGGAATCAGACTTTGAATTATTGGTAATATTAAACAGCCTTGGATTTTTATTAGTTGGAATTTGCAGCTTGTTCATAGTAAAATACAAATTTAAAATAAAGTTTTACTTACCTGCTGTTAGTGAAATTAAATACCAGGTTAAAGAAAGCTGGCAATTATTCCTTTCAAATGTTGCAATAAATCTTTACACAATTTCAAATACTTTTATACTTGGGCTTTTTACTAATAATACTGTTGTCGGATATTTTTCAGCCGCAGATAAAATAAGAATGGCATTTCAAGGTATATTTTCTACAATATCCCAGACTGTTTATCCACACGTTTCTTATTTATTTAAACAATCTTTACAAACAGGCTTTTTGTTTATAAAGAAATTGTTATACGTGGTTGGTTCATTTAGTTTAATAATATCAATTACAATATTCGTTTTTGCCAATCAGATTGTATTGATAATTTTAGGTAAAATGTATTTCAATTCTATCCTTGTTTTAAGAATTATATCATTCCTTCCGTTTATAATTGTACTGAGTAATATTTTTGGTATTCAGACAATGTTGAATTTGAATATGAAAAAAACATTTACAACAATTATTATCTGTGCAAGTGCAATTAACATCATTTTAGCATTAGTACTTGTTCCTGTATATAAAGAAATCGGTACATCTGTTTCAATGCTACTTGCTGAGATATTTGTTTCGAGCAGTATGATTTTTAGTATTAAGAGAAACAATAAATCGACTAATATCTCATTTAATTAACAACGGATGAAAATAGAAAAACAGAGAAAGATCAAAGAAGTAGTTATAGCCACAATATTTCTTATAGGGATATTAGAATTTGTAAGCATACTATTTATAAATCCATGGATTGGACAGTATTGGCGAAATGAATTTCAAAATTTTAGCGATGTAATGTCAAATTATTTTTGGATTATTTTAAGTATTTCAATCAGTACAGTAAGTTTGTGCTATATTGTTAAGAAATTGCAATCGGATTTAATGTTAAATATTCTGATACTATTTACTTCTGTTTCGATTATTATTTTAGTTGATAGAATACTACTTGTCAAGTTTGGACTTCCACTATGGACTTTTGATACGGAAATTCATTATAAACACCGACCTTTTGTTATGAGAAATTGGGGAGAACAATACTCTAATAAACCAATTAAAATTAATAGTTACGGTTTTCATGATGATGAGTTTCCTATAAAGAAAAAGGAAAAAGAATTTCGAGCCATTGCTTTTGGAAATTCAATTACAATGGGGCATGGATTGACATACAACGAATCATTTCCAAATATTCTTGAGAAGCTGTTGAATAAAGGAAAAAGTAAATATGAATCTTTTCAGATCATAAATGCTGGAGTTCAGGGTTATGCAACTTTTCAGGAACTCGTAACATTGAAAAGGTCGATTACTTTCCAACCTGATTTAATTATTCTAGGCTTTTGTTTAAATGATATTACTGAACCTTTTAGAGTGAATAAACTGTTAGGGGGAAGTGGGATCGATTATCATAAGATTTTACAAAGTACTGATTGGTTTACAGCGTATTTATCAAATGAAACCGGATTTGGTAGATTAATTCAATTCTTATTTTATACAAACAAGTTAAATGGTTTTAAAGAACAGGAATTGAACGATATTCGAGCACTATGTTCCAATAACACAGATAAAATATTTTTTAAGAATTGGAAAAAAACACTTAATGATCTACAAGAATTTTA
>CAZIDB010000135.1:0-12799 GCA_964537965.1 uncultured Melioribacter sp.
TGTTCAGCCTTCACGAAGAAGCAGGTGCAGGATTAGTTTACTGGCATCCCAAAGGTGCACGTGTACGTTTGGATATTGAAAATTTCTGGCGTCAGGCTCACCTTGAAAACGGTTACGAAATTTTGTATACACCGCATATGGGTAAAAGCTGGCTTTGGGAAACAAGCGGTCACCTTGGATTCTATAAAGAGAATATGTATTCTCCAATGTCAATTGATGAACAGGATTATTTCATTAAACCAATGAATTGTCCTTTTCATATTTTAATTTACAAATCTCATTTGCGCTCTTATAAAGATCTTCCGTTACGTTGGGCTGAACTTGGTACAGTTTATAGATATGAAAAGAGTGGTGTGCTTCATGGTTTATTAAGAGTAAGAGGATTTACTCAAGATGATGCCCATATATTCTGTGCACAAGAACAGATTGAATCGGAAATTATTGAAGTAATCCGTTTCTGTATGTATATGTGGCGGTCATTTGGTTTTAATGATATGAATTTTTATGTTTCTACCAGACCTGAAAAGGTTGAAGGCAATGATGAACTTTGGGAAAAAGCAACCAATTCATTAAAGATTGCTCTTGAAAAAGAAGGTCTTAATTATAAAATTGATGAAGGTGGCGGCGCTTTCTATGGTCCAAAGATCGATATAAAAATTAAAGATGCTCTGAATAGGGAATGGCAGATGAGCACAATTCAGTTTGATTTTAATCTGCCTGAACGATTTGATATGAAGTATATTGGCGAAGACGGAAAAGAACACAGACCATTTATGGTTCACCGGGCTTTATTAGGTTCTTTGGAAAGATTCATGGGTGTACTTATTGAACATTACGGTGGTTCGTTCCCATTGTGGCTTGCACCGGTTCAGGTTGCAGTATTACCTATTTCACAAAATTATTTTGATGCGGCTAAAAAAGTTGTGGATGATCTGAAAAAATCTCAGATTAAAGTTACATTTGATGAAAGAAATGAAAAGATTGGTTACAAGATTAGAGATTGGGAAACCAAGAAAACTCCTTATATGCTTGTAATTGGGGAAAAGGAAGCAGCATCAAATTCTGTTTCCGTAAGGCAGCATAAGAAAGGTGATATTGGTACAATGAGTGTAGAAGAATTTAAATCTAAAATTCTCGAAGATATTAAAAATAAAATCGATCACAATTAGAGGTAGAACATCACCCAAAAAACAAAACACCGTGTAAATGATGAAATAAAAGTATCACGTGTAAGAGTAATTGATACTGATGGAGGACAAAAAGGAGTATTCTTAATCCGTGATGCAATAAGACTGGCAGAAGAACGTAATGTGGATTTAGTTGAAATAGCTCCGCAGGCAGATCCGCCGGTTTGCAAATTGATAGATTATGGTAAGTTCGTTTATGAACTTCAGAAAAAAGAAAAAACTCAAAAGAAAAATCAGCAGGTTTCTGTGTTAAAAGAAATCAGGTTGCATCCTAATACAGACACACATGATTTTGAGTTTAAAGCCAGACACGCAAGAAATTTTATTGAAGAAGGCAACAAGGTAAAAGTTGCGGTGATATTTAAAGGAAGAGAATTGGCATATACAGATCAGGGTGAAAATTTACTTAAGGATTTTGTAGCAAGACTTGAAGATGTTGCCAAGATAGAACATGAAATGAAATTTGAAGGCAAGCAGATGCATCTAATTTTGGTTGCCGATAAATCAAAATCTAAAAAGAAAAACTAAATCAGGTGAGATAAATGCCCAAGATGAAAAGCAACCGTGGTGCGGCTAAAACATTTAGAAAAACCGCATCAGGAAAAGTTAAAAGAAATAAAGCTTACAAGAGTCATATTCTTACTTCTAAATCAAGAAAGAGAAAAAGAAAATTAAGACAATCAACTCTTGTGTCTAAAGCAGAAACAAAAAGAATTTCAATATTGATTCAATAAAGAAGAGGAAAGAAGAATGCCACGCGCTAAGAATAAGCCTGCATCCAGAGCCCGTCGTAAGAAAATTATGCACATGGCAAAAGGCTACTGGGGCAGAAGAAGATCTGTTTATACCGTAGCTAAAAACCATGTTGAAAAAGGCCTTTTACACGCCTATACAGGAAGAAAATTAAAAAAGAGAACATTCAGACAATTATGGATTACAAGAATAAATGCTGCTGCAAGAATGAATGGTACCACTTACTCACGTTTGATTCATTCGCTTGCAGATAAAGGTGTTGCTATAAATAGAAAAGTTTTAGCAAATCTTGCAGTTGATAATCCATCTGCTTTCGCTGAAATTGTTAAGTTTAGCTTAAATTAATTTTTTTTACCCTTCTGGATTTTTCTGGGATTATTCCAAATTCAGGAGGGTAATTTGTTTTTTAAAATATTATTCTGAATATGATTGAATCCATTAAAGAAACCGAGAAAACTTTTCTTTCCGAAATTTCTGAGGTTAAGGATCAAAAAGAACTTGAAGAAGTTAGAATTAAATATCTGAGCCGGAAAGGAATTGTTGCTCTGCTTTTTGAAAAACTTAAGGATGTTTCAAGGGAAGAAAAACCTGTTGTAGGTAAAGAGCTTAACCTTCTTAAAAATTTGCTTGAAGCAAAATTCCTGGAAGTAAAAGAAAAAGTAGACGAAGATACCGTTAAGCAAAAAAAGAAAATTGACCTTACACTGCCGGGCAGAGAAATAAAAATAGGCAGTAAACATATTTTGACCCAAACCCTTGATGAGATTAAATCAATTTTTAAAGGTTTGGGTTTTTCAGTTCATGAAGGACCAGAACTTGAATCCGACTATAATAACTTTGAAGCATTGAATTTTCAAGCTGATCATCCTGCAAGAGATATGCAGGATACCTTCTTTGTTACCAGGGATTTCCTTTTAAGAACACATACTTCACCAGTTCAGATAAGAGTGATGACAAATTCCAAACCTCCGATCCGTGTAATTATGCCGGGTAAAGTATTCAGGAATGAAGCAGTTAGTGCAAGAAGCCATTGCCAGTTTCACCAGGTTGAAGGTCTTTGCATTGATACTGATATTTCATTTGCAGAATTAAAGGGTACGCTTGTAGCATTTGCAAAACAATTTTACGGTAAAGATCTGAAATACAGATTCAGGGCAAGCTTCTTTCCATTTACTGAACCAAGCGCTGAAATGGATATTACCTGTTTCTTATGCAAAGGAAGCGGATGCCGGGTTTGCAAAAATACTGGCTGGCTGGAAATTCTTGGATGCGGTATGGTTGATCCTAATGTTTTGAAGGCAGTTGGTTATGATTCTGAAAAATATACAGGATATGCATTCGGAATGGGAATAGAACGAACCGGTATGTTAAAGTACGGGCTTACGGATATTCGCACTTATTTTGATAACGACTTAAGATTTTTAAAACAATTCTAATTCTGGAGTATAAAGTTGAAAATCTCTCTTAACTGGTTAAAAGATTACGTTGACGTTTCTGATATTCCGGTAAATGAAATTATTGAAAAATTAACTGACTCAGGTCTTGAGGTTGAAGACGCAGAATTCCAGGCCGCTAAATTTGAAAATATGGTTGTTGGTTTCGTAAAAGAAAAAAAGAAACATCCGAATGCAGATAAACTTTCTCTTTGTATTGTTACCGATGAGACTACAGATTATAATGTTGTATGCGGAGCACCGAACGTAGCACAGGGACAAAAAATTGCGTTTGCAAAAATTGGTGCTGTAATTCCGAACGGAAACTTTAAAATTGCCAAAACAAAAATACGCGGTGAAGTTTCTGAAGGGATGATTTGTTCAGGCAAAGAACTTTCAATAAATGATGACCATTCCGGTATAATGGTTCTTAATGAAAATGCTGAGATAGGAAAACCGCTGGCATCATTCCTTGGTCTTGATGATGTTATACTTGAAATAGGAATTACTCCAAACAGACCGGATGCGCTTAGCCATATTGGTGTGGCAAGAGATGTTGCTGCAATCTTTAATCGTGAATTAAAATATCCACAGATAAAAATTCAGGAAGCAGACGATAAAGCTGAAAATTCTGCTTCAATAGAAATTATAAACAGTGATGGTTGTCCTCGTTATTCGGCAAGAGTTGTTAAAGATGTTACTATAAAAGAATCTCCAGATTGGCTAAAAAATAAATTAGCAAGCATCGGACTTCGCCCGATTAATAACATTGTTGATGTAACAAATTTTGTTCTTCACGAAATTGGTCAACCGCTGCACGCATTCGATCTGGATGAACTAAGCGGGAAAAAGATTATAGTAAAAAATGCTGCCGAAGGTGAAAAATTTATTACTCTGGATTCCAAAGAAAGAAAATTAAAAGCTACCGATTTGATGATATGTGATGCTGAAAAACCTGTGGCAGTGGCTGGTGTAATGGGTGGCGAAAATTCCGAGGTCTCGGATAAAACAAAAAATATATTAATTGAAAGCGCATATTTTAATCCTTCCTCTGTTAGAAAAACTTCCCGCTCACTTCAGTTATCAACTGATGCAAGTTACAGATTTGAGCGAGGTACTGATCCGGGTAATACAGTTTGGGCAGCTAACAGGGCAGCACAATTAATGGCTGAATTAGGTGAAGGAAAAATCTTAAAAGGAGTAATTGATAACTATCCTTCAAAAATCGATACGAAAGAAGTTACTATAAGGTATGCAAGGATTGAAAGGATTTTAGGTTATACTATTCCTGCAAATCAGGTTAAAGAAATTTTGTTGAAGTTAGGTCTGCAACTGTTAAATGAGGATGAAAATTGTTTAGCATTAAGTGTTCCCACCTTCCGTCCCGATCTTGAAAGAGAAATTGATTTGATAGAAGAAGTTGCAAGAATTTATGGTTACGATAAAATTCCTGTTGTGGAAAGAATTCCTATCACACTTGAAGAAAAATTTGATCATTCGGATTATAAAGATCTTATAAGAAATTCCGCTATTGCGTTAGGATTAAATGAAATAATAAGCATTTCACTTATTTCAAAATATGAGGCAGAACTTTGTGAGATTCCGGTGGAAGTATTAAATCCTCAAAGTACAGATATGGCTATGCTCAGAACTTCTCTGTTACAAGGAGCATTACAAACAGTTGCCAAGAATCTGAATGCCGGTGAAAAGAATTTGAAGTTGTTTGAAATTGGAAATATCTTTTATAAAAACCATAACAGCGAAATAAAAAGCTTTGATGATTTTACCGAGAAAGAAAAAATATCAATTGTTCTTACAGGTAAAGCAAATGAAATTTACTGGCAGGAGAAAGAGAGACTGGTTGATTTCTTTGACCTTAAAGCTTTTGTAAATAACCTGTTAAGTAAAATTTATCTTGACAATCAACTTAAGGATACCTATAATCACGATGGAAATTTAATTTTTGAGTACGTTTACACTAAAAATTATAAGAATATTATTGTCGGTTCAGGCGGATTAGTAAGAAAAGATATTCTTAAAAAATTTGAAATCGACCAGGATGTTTTCTACTTCGAGTTCGATATTAAATCCTTGAATGCAATTCCTGTGTTGAAAAAAGAGTTTAAAGAGCTGCTCAAATTTCCAAAAGTGTTAAGGGATTGTGCATTTGTCGTAGACAAAGCAACTACCTGTGCAGATATTGTCGAATCTATAACGAAAGGTAGTTCCGGGTTACTTAAAAAAGTTTTATTGTTCGATGTTTTTGAAAGTGAGAACCTGGGTAAGGACAAAAAAAGCACAGCTTTTTCATTAGAGTATTATGACGACAAGCGCACACTTAATGATGACGAAGTTGACAAAGACTTCGAAAACATGGTAAATTTTGTTGTAAAAAAAATAAATGCTGAATTCAGAGGGAATAATTGACTGAGATTTCTAAATTCGAAGTTATGTTTGATGAATTAGCTTTGCTTGAAAAGCTGGTTATAAATTTATCCCAGAAGAATAAAGAACTCTCATTTGATAATTCCAAATTCATAATCAGAATTAGTGAACTTGAAGATCAGCTTAAAAATTTAAAAAAAGAAAATGAGATTTTAATAAATAGCGGAACTCTAAATTTAAACTCAAAGGAGAGAGAAGAGATAAAACAAAGAATTACCGAATTGGTAGGAAAAATAGATAATCACTTACGCTCTTAAATATTTTGTTTGTATGATGGAAAAGATATAATGAACAATAAGAAGAAGCTAAAACTTACAATTTTTGATAAAGAATATTCTCTTTTAGTAGAAGATGAAGATATTGCAACTGAATTGGCTGCATACGTAAATAGGGTGATGAATGAAACAAAGGAAGAACTTCCGGATCAATCAATTCAAACAATTGCCATTATCGCCTCGTTGAATATCGCTTATGATTTATTTATTGAAAAAAATAAAAGCAGAGACTTTACTAATCAGGCTTTGGATAGAATAAAGAAAATTAAGCTTCTTCTGAACGAATCTACTATCTCAATCCCATCATAAATTTTTTGCCGCGCTGTCAGTAAATTATATGAAGAACTAACATCATTCATTAGGGTTATTGACTTACGGCGTGTATTGCAGGCCTCAATCCCGTTCGCGGGATTTCCGTTAATTCGGGACAGTGGAAGCAAAAAGCGTTCGAGCAATTTCCCGCACTAAATTTAGCGGGTTCTTCCTGCAAATTTAGTCTGGCAGTGCGGCTTATATATAAATTACTGTTATATTGGAGGAAATATGGACCTGAATATTGATTTGTTAATTATTATTCCCGTATTTGCTTTAATTGTCATTGTTGTATTTTATATAGGCTGGATTTTTAATTCTAAGGTTGGTAAAAGAAGTATTGTTTCTGCTGAAGAAAGAGCTAAACAAATTATTGCTGATTCAGAAAAAGAAGCTAATAACATCAAAAGAGAAAAATTATTAGAAGTTAAAGACGAATGGCTTAAGAAAAAACAAGAATTTGATAATGAAGTAAATAACAAACGTCAGAAAATTCAAAACATTGAAAAACAATTATCTGCACGGGAAGATAATGTTGAGAAAAAACAAGAACTTGTTCTAAAAAAAGAAAAAGAAACTAAACAGCTCGAAAAAGATTTATCTGTTCAAAAAGTTCAAATCGATTCTAAAATCAGTGAACTTGATAAACTTATTCTGGAAGAAAACCAAAGACTTGAAAAGGCTGCCGGTTTAACTGCTGATGAGGCTAAAAAAATGCTGATGGAAAATATGATTCAGCAGGCAAGGACAGATTCAATTCAGCACATTAAAGAGATCCGTGAGCAGACTAAGCAGGATTCTAAAAAAGAAGCCCAGAGAATAATTGTTCAGGCAATTCAGCGTACTGCCGTAGATCATTCTGTAGAAACCACCGTTTCAGTTGTTCAGGTGCAAAATGAAGAAATGAAAGGTAGAATTATTGGACGTGAAGGCAGGAATATCCGTGCATTTGAAGCTGCAACCGGAGTTGATGTTATTGTAGACGACACACCCGAAGCTGTAATCCTTTCAGCATTTGACCAGTTCAGACGCGAAGTGGCGAGAGTTTCTCTTGAAAAGTTAATTACCGATGGAAGAATTCATCCTGCAAGAATTGAAGAGATAGTTGAAAAAACCCGCGAAGAATTATCGGAAGAAATAATTAAAGACGGTGAAAATACTTTCATTCAACTTGGTTTGCATGGCGCTCACCAGGAAATTATAAAACATGTGGGCAGAATGAAATACCGTTCAAGCTATGGTCAGAATCTTCTTCAGCATAGCATTGAAGTGGCTTATCTTACCGGTGTGTTAGCGGCAGAACTTGGATTTGATCCTTCACTTGCTAAACGTGCTGGACTATTACACGATATTGGAAAAACTATTGATAAAAGTGTTGAAGGTCCGCATGCTTTGCTTGGTTATGAACTGACTAAAAAGTATAAAGAGCATTCGATTGTTGTAAATGCTGTGGGCAGCCACCATGAAGATATTGAAATGGAACATCCGATTGCGGCTCTTGTTCAGGCTGCCGATGCAATCAGCGGTGCCCGTCCCGGTGCAAGAAGAGAACCGGTAGAAAGCTATGTTAAACGTCTTGAGAATCTTGAGAATCTTGCCAAATCATTTGAAGGTGTTGCAAAAACTTATGCAATTCAAGCCGGCAGAGAAATAAGAGTAATTGTTGAACAGGAAAGAATTGATGACGGTGATGCTGATAAATTAGCTTTGGATATTGCCCAGAAAATTCAACAGGATTTGGAATACCCGGGACAAATTAAAGTTACAGTTATCCGTGAAGTAAGAAAGATAGCTTACGCAAGGTAAATTTTTGAAAGAGGATTTTATAATCCTCTTTCTACTTTCTGGATAGTTTATTTATTATATTGCCATTCAATAATGAATGGCTTTTTTATTATGGCAAAAAATAAATTGAGAATTGCAGTTACAGGCGGAATTGGTTCCGGTAAATCCGAATTTTGCAGATTGCTTGAAGCCAATGGTTACAAGGTTTTATATGCTGATTCTATATCCAAGGAAGTTCTGAACATAAATTCAAAAGTTAGAAACAAAATTATTCAGTCATTCGGAAAAGAAACTTTCATAGATAACAAACCAAACATCGAGTACCTTTCCGCAAACATCTTTAACAATCCCGATTCGGTATTAACGATTAATTCAATTATTCATCCTGTGGTTATTAAAATTCAAAATGAAAGGATGAATGAGATATTGAAGAAAGATGATGTTGTTTTTCTTGAAGCGGCGCTTATTTTTGAAGCGGAGATTGAAGATGATTTTGATTATATAATTCTCATCAACTCTACAGATGAAAACAAGATTAAAAGAGTTCTTACGAAAGGAAAGTTAACTGCAGATGAAATAAAAAAGAGGATTGCGAACCAGATTCCTGATGAAGAAAAAAAAGAAGCAGTTGACTTTGTGTTTGAGAATAATGGCTCATTAGATGAATTAAAACAAAAGGTATCCATATTTTTAATTATACTAAAATCACTATTGGAGAAGAATTGAAGGTAATAGCATACCAGGGTGAAACCGGGGCATACAGTGAATTGGCTGCTAAAAAATTTTTTGGAGAGAAGATAAGACTTTCTCCCTCCTTAACTTTTGAAAGTGTTTTTAATAAAGTTGAAAATGATGAGGCTCAATACGGAGTAGTTCCCGTTGAAAATAGTTTATATGGCAGTGTTTTTGAAACTCTCGACTTGTTGAAAAAATATTCTTTTGGGATTGTCGGAGAGTTAAATCTTCAAATTAACCATTACCTGATGAGCACAAAGAAATACAGATTAAGCCAGATAAAAAAAATATATTCTCATCCCCAGGCGTTAGGGCAATGCTCGGAGTTTATTAAATCCATCGAGAATGTAAATGTTAATCCTGTTTATGATACTGCCGGTGCTGCAAAAATAATATCGGAAAAGAATGAAAAATTTGCAGCCGCAGTTGCAAGTAAAAATGCTGCAAAAGAATACGGTCTTCAGATTATTAAAGGTCACATCCAGAATAACGAAGAAAATTTTACCCGCTTTCTTATCATCTCAAAAAATGATAAGCGAATCGGTAAGAACGATACTAATTATAAAACTTCAGTATGCTTTGAGCTAAAGAGTATTCCGGGTGCATTGTTCAAGGCATTAAGCGTATTTGCTCTGCGAGACATTAATTTAACAAAGATAGAATCGCGTCCAATTCCGCATAAAACTTTTGAATACCTGTTCTATGTTGATTTAATTGGTAATGTAAAGGATAATAAAATTAAACTTGCATTAAATCATCTGGAAGAAATATCAAAGGTTGTAAAAGTTCTTGGTTCATATCCCTTAGGAAAAACCTATAAGGATTAATCGGAATTATCCTGTTAGAGCCTTTTTGTATAACTCAACAGCTTCTATTGGAATGATTCGTAGTAGTATAGAATAATTTCATCGATTCACTTCCTTCGATTTTTCTTTGCAAGCGAATCGGCTTTTATAGACATCTCCCATCTTCCATTTCACATCTTCCATTTTCCTGCGCATCACCCCTAAATCGTTACACAGAGAACCACGGAGTACCACAGAGAGCCACAGAGTAATTTGCTGAACCAATGTTGTTCCGATATGTCCGGCTAAAGCCGTCCTACTCAACAACCACAACAACCTTTTTTCATCAATCTGTAAGGTCGCTGATTAGAACAAATTTATTTGTTCGTATGGAAGCGACCGACATTGATTAACATATATAAATTACAAGCTATGAGGCTCATTGTTTAACAAATCCAGTATCTCCGCTTCTCCCTTTCGCCGCTTCTTTTCAGAAGTATGTTTACTTCATTCAGTTTTCCATTTTCTCAGCCAAAGGCTGATCCCGCTTTGCGGGACATTTCCCGCCATCCGCTTACTTTTTAAATGAAAAATCAGTACTAAACATTCAGCTATTTAGATTTGCTTAATTTGGGATGTTGGGGTATTTTTACACCGTTAATTTTCGAGAAAATATTCGGAGAACCACAGTGTCTTATCTTAATTTCCTCATCGTTAATTTCGTAAAACTATTACCCAAACCAATCGTAAGAATTTTTGCCTCAAAATATATTGCAGGAGAAAAACTGAGCGATGCAGTTAGAGTTGTAAAAGAACTAAACTCTAAAGGCATATTTGCAACTATGGATGTTCTTGGAGAAGCCATTCAAAATAAAAATGAAGCTCTGCAAGCTAAGAGTGAGTGTTTCGAAGTGCTTGATGCAATTAATGCCAATAAGCTTGATTCAAACCTTTCAATTAAACCTACCCAGCTTGGAATAGTAATTGATCAAGATTTTGGTTTCAAACAAATTGAAGAAATTATTGCAAAGGCAAAAAGCTTTAACACTTTTGTCCGGATCGATATGGAAGATTCCTCAGTTACCAGTCTTACATTCGAATTGCTCAGATACCTTCGCAAAAAATATGATAATGTTGGCGTTGTCGTTCAGGCATATCTTAAACGTACTTTTAATGATGTTGATGAACTGAACAAGGAGAGTACTCATTACAGACTTTGCAAAGGCATTTATAATGAGCCGGAAAACATTGCTTACAAAGACAAGCAGCAGATTCGTGATAACTATTTAAGCATTCTTAAAAAAATGTTTGAGGATGGTAATTATGTTGGCATTGCTACTCACGACGATTACCTTGTTGACAATGCATTAAAGATGATTAAGGAGATGAACATTCCAAAGGATAAATATGAATTCCAGATGCTCTATGGTGTGAAAGAAGGTCTGAGAGATAAGATTAATAAACTTGGTCATAAGATAAGAATTTATGTTCCTTACGGCGAGCAATGGTATGCATATTCAATAAGAAGGTTACAGGAGAATCCAAATATGGCCTGGTATATAACAAAGAGTTTATTTTCATTTAAATAAAACTGAATTATATTTATAGTAGTTTCTGAAAAATTGATAAAATCATTCACGTGCAAAGGGAATCTATAGAAATTTTTATAGATTCCCATATATTGGTAGTATGCAAGCTTTTTAGGAATGACTAAATAATTACAAAGTATTTTTCAGAGATCTCCTTATAATAATTAAGTTACTTTAATTTAAAATATTCTTTTTCACTATGTCTCTCATTTCTGATTCTGCGGAAAAATCTTGTAAATGATTAGTCTGCAATTGTCTGATAAGTTGGTAGCAGGCATTTTAATATATAATATTAAATAAGCTCTAACTAAAATGAGGTGTAAAATGAAAAAAGTAACTTGTTTATTCTTTCTCTTTTTATTTACCTGTTCTTGCTTGTTCCTTTCATGTGAAAATCAAAAACCTAATATCAAAACTAAAGTATTAGTAAAAGTTGATAATCATAATCTGAAAGATAAAATTAAAGTAGTTAATCAGATACTTGCAGATGCAGTATTGAAATCTGATTATGAAACAATTCTTACCTATTATTCAGAAGATATTATTATTATGCCTGAATTTAATCCAATTATAAAAGGCAAGGAAAAAATCCGTTTACTTTATCAGGAAGAATTAAAATCAGATGTTAGATTTCATTCGTTTAACGCCTTAACGGATTCTTGCTGGCTGAGGGGAAACGAAATTTATGAATATGGGAATTATGGTCTATCAATAAGTACTAAGGATACGGAACATCCTTATGCATATAGCGGTGGATATTTTACCATTTGGGAAATTCAAAAAGACTCGACTTTACTGATCAAATATATGATTTCAAATATTGATTTTAATCCGTGCAAAATGTTCGATTAAAGAGTCAAACTTAGAGTAATAAAAAGAAATAATTATATGGGTGGGCAAAATGAAACAATATCAAATTTTTGCGTCTTTATTTATTCTTTTAATATACAATGGCTGTGCTCCAACTAATTTCCTATCAAAAGAAAGTTCGGAACAAGTATTTGAACATCAGCTTTCACTATCCAAGCAGGATATTAAAATCAAACTTCTAACCTTCATCAGTGAAAATACAATATCTGCAAAATCAGTAATCCAGGTAAATGAAGACGGCTTTTTGTCCTGTAATTCATATATTGATATTGGTAGTTTTAGTCCTGGCCTTCTTTTATTGCCCATTGCCGTTTCAATGGAATTCTCTTATATAATAAAATACCAGGATAACAATTACAAATTAAAATTGATAGTGAAAGATTTATTTTATAACTCATTACATGCCGTTCCTGGTATATGGGGCAAGCATGAAGCAGAAATTAACCAATCATTTCACAATTTTGATTCAACTTTATACAACTATTTGGATCGGGTAAAAAATTTTTAAAGTTTGTCAATTAAATTATTTTAAAGATAAAATTAAGTTGCTTAATGTCCGCTTTTATACCATTAAACAAGGGTACATTTGTTGCATCCTTTATATATATTTGTTTTATCCCCTGTGTGTAA
>CAZIDB010000136.1:0-12772 GCA_964537965.1 uncultured Melioribacter sp.
AACTTTATAATGCTTTCTGGGATAATAATAGAACTAATAACTTAGAAGCCCATTCTGTTTTGAATGGGCTTCTTATTTATTGCTTCATCTTAACGTGGTTATAACCAAAGATATCATTCCTCAATCATCACCGGATCGGCTTTAACTTTATTCTTCGAGATTTTCTTTTGGAATCTCACTTTAACATTTTCCATAATCATGTAAACGCATGGAACAAGCACAAGGGTTAGTAAGAGAGAGCTTATTAAACCGCCTATGATTACCCATGCAAGACCATTTTTACTTTCTGCTGATGCGCCCGAAGCAATTGCAAGCGGAAGCATACCAAAAACCATCGCAATGGTTGTCATTAAGATTGGTCTTAATCTTTCCTTGCCTGCCTCAACAAGTGCTTCAAGAACTGTGTAACCTTCTTCTTTTAATTTATTTGTAAAGTCCACAAGAAGGATTGCGTTTTTGGCAACAAGTCCCATAAGCATAATTAAACCAATCAATGAAAAGACAGAAAGGTTCTGCCCTGCTAATGCAAGCGCAAGGAAAGCGCCTATAATTGCAACCGGCAGAGAGAATAAAACCACAAACGGATACAGGTACGAATTGTAGAGTGCGACCATAACAAAGTAAACAAGCAGGATTGCAGCAAAGAGTGCTGTAAACAAACTCTTGAATGCGTCAGCCTGCATTTCCATCTGGCCTATATAATCGATAGTTACTTTATCCGAGTGAATTTTTTCGCCAACGACTTTCTTAATATCATCACCAACTGAACCGATTGGTCTGCCGAAAACCTGTGCACTTACAGTAAGAGAAGAAATTCTGTTATAACGTTCAAGTTTGTTTGGCCCAAGTGACTGATAAATATTAGCAAACTGACGAAGCTCAATAATTTCTTTTTTTGTATTCACAAAAGAAATTGAGCCTATATCATCAACTTTTTTGCGATCGAACTGATCAAGCTTAATATTGATATCGTAATCAGTACCGCCTTCGGAATATTGTAAATTGGTATTACCGGCAAAGGCAAGTGAAAGTGTACTGCCCACATCAGATACAGATAAGCCCAGCATAGACATTTTATCCCTGTCGAGGTTTACATGAATTTCCGGTTTACTTTTTTCTACAGACAGTTTAATATCATTTATACCGGGAATATCCTTGATAACATTCATTACATTATCAGCAACTTTATATACTTCGTCCATATCCGAGCTTCTTAAAAGAATCTGGATAGGAGCCTGGTTTGTACCCATCATTCCTGCCGGTGCAACGGTTACCTTTAATCCCGGCACTATAGCAAGTATCTCTTTTTTCACATCCTGGCAATACCTGTCAATTTTCTGCTTACGTTCTTTTTTGTCCACAATCAATACAGTCATCTCAATCTTATGAGCTTCGCCTGTTGCGCCAAGCATACTTGTCTGGCTGTTATAGCCAACGTTGGTAAGCACTTTTATAACTTCCGGCTTTGAGTAAAGAATCTTTTCAACTTTTTCCGCAAGCTGGTTTGATTGATAAACCGTATTCTGAGCTTCGCCCTCAAGGGTAATTGTAAATTCTCCTCTGTCTGTCTGAGGCATAAATTCATTACCGATGAAACTCATTCCAACTAAAGCAAAAGAAGAAATAAACAAGATTGTAACAGCAGCAAAAACTTTCTTACGATGACTTAATCCCCAGCGTAAGATTTTTTCATAAGCCAAGACAAGTTTTTTGTAAAGGTCTTCGAATCCTAATGCGATTTTACCCATCAGGGTATTTCTTGTAAGGTGTTCAAGCTTACCAAAACGTGACGCAAGCAGCGGTGTAATAGTAAAGGAAACAAAGAGACTCATCAACGTAGAGAACACAACAACAAGTGCAAATTCTTTAAGGATATTACCGATCATACCAGAAACAAGAGCCATAGGCACGAACACCACAACATCCACCATTGTTATTGCCACTGCAGTAAAACCTATTTCGTGTCTGCCGTCTAATGCAGCAGTTCTTTTATCTTTTCCCATATGAAGATGGCGGTGAATATTTTCAAGCACCACTATTGAGTCATCCACAAGAATACCGATTACAAGTGAAAGCGCCATAAGCGTCATTAAGTTTAGGGAAAAATTAAAGATGTACATTGCAGTAAAAACTGAAATGAGCGAAGTAGGAATTGAAACAAGTACAATGAAGGAATTCCTGAGACTGTGAAGGAAGAGGAACATTACAATAGCTACAAGTAAAATTGCAAGCATTAAATCTTCCATTACTGCATTTGCAGAAGCAAGTGTAAAAATGGATTGATCGGATGCAATCTCAAATCTTATTGCAGAAGAAGCATACTGCTTCTCTATGTTTGTCATTTCTTTCTTTGCAAGGTCGCAAACTGCAACAGCGTTCGCATCAGATTGTTTCTGAATAATTAAGCTTATGGAACTTTCGCCATTTATTTTACTTAGAGTTTTGTATTCGGAAACACCATCAACAACTTCAGTTACATCGGATAATTTAATTGTACTGCCGTTTGCACTCTTCGAGATAATTATATTTCTCAGTTGTTCCAGAGAAGTAATTTTACCGGCAAGACGTACTGTATACTGGCTCTGTTCACCTTCAACCTTTCCAGTTGCATACTGAAGATTGGAACTACCGATAGCTGCATAAACCTGGCTTATTGAAAGCTTATAAGAAGCTAACTTTCCCCTGTCTATATTAATTTTAATTTCACGTTCTTCACCACCAACAATTGTAACCTGTCCAACACCGTTTATTTTAGAAAGCATCGGCTTTATATGATCTTTAACTGTCTGGTATAATTCTGTGGGAGCCATTTTTCCATGGACAGCAACTTTCAATACAGGAATGTCATCCGTGGAAAAAGAATATAATGCCGGGGTTTTTACATCTGTTGGTAATTGATATAATGTTGTGTTTACTTTTCTCTGTGCATCCTGCAAAGCAATATCTTTATTTGCATTTGCAACAAGTTCTATCATAATAATAGAAGAACCTTCCTGGGAAGAAGAACTCATCTTCTTAACATTCTCAAGTGCAGAGAGAGCATCTTCTAATTTTTTAGTTACAGAGGATTCCACTTCACCTGCCGATGCGCCGGGATACTGAGTAACCACAATTACATAAGGCGAATCTATTTTTGGTATCAACGAATAGTTAAGCATTGTATAGCAGAATACACCGAGTAATGTAAGCGCTGTAAATACAATTACAACCAGCGTCGATCTCTTAATTGCTAATTCTGATATTGTCATGGTATTTTCTTAATTATTGTTGATAATCTTGATTGGTTTATTGTTGGTCAGGTTAACCTGCCCGCTTATTATTATTTTTTCGTTCGGTGTTAATCCGGAAACAACTTCAAGCATTTCATTACTCTCACGACCTATGGTAACATCTTTCAGTACAGCCTTTTTGTTTTCTGCCACGTATACTTTAGCTTCTTTAATACTGCCTTGTAAAGCTTCTCTTGGAATATATAAACCCTTGCTGCCTGAACCTGAACTGACTTCTACATTCACGAACGTTCCGGCTTTCAAAGGATTCTTACCGCTGTTTGCAATTTCAACTTCAACAGGATAATTATGGGAATCATCACCACGCGGGCTTACAAAACTAATTCTACCTTCAAATGTTACTCCACGATAAATATCAGTTGTTATTTTTACTTTATCACCAACGTGCAGGTAATAAACATTCGCTTCAGAAACATTCACCTTAACTTTTAATCTTGATACATCCACAACAGATGCAATAGGGTTACCGGTATTAACATATGTCCCTTCTTCAACAATTTTCTTTGTAATTGTACCTGAAATCGGAGAAGTAATTTTTGTGTAAGATAATTGTCTCTCGGCTTCTTCCATTTTATTCTTTGCAGTTTCGTAGGAAGTGCGGGCGCGGTCTAATTCCTGTTCAGATGAAGTTCCGCCCTTGAAAAGATTTTCTGTTCTGTCCAGATCTTTTTTCAGTCTTTCAGCCTCAATACGTGCGGATTCATAAGTAAGCTTTTTTATTTTATCATCTATTGTTGCAATAACGCCGTCTTTCTGAAAGTGTTGTCCAAGTTCAAAATTTAATGAAGTAATCTTACCTGAAGTTTCTGCCGGTATATCAAGTTCTTTATAAGGATATAATATACCCGTCAGGTTAAGAGTAAATGTTGAAGTTTTTTCCTGAACATCTGCAACAGTAACTGAGATATAATCTGCAGATAGGTTCACATTCTGAGAAATATTTTCTTCGCGTACAGCCATTAATCTTATTGCCGCAAGAACAACAATAATTACAACAACAGCTATTGATATTATTTTTTTCATATTTATCACTTAAAGATTATTAATAAAATTTATTAAAGTACCCTGGGATTTCTCAAGGTCAAGTTTTGCTAAGTATAACGTAAGCAGTTTTGAATAGTAATTATTCTGTGTTTCTCTTAATGCGCTTTCAGATTGAACAAGATCAAGTGAAGATCCTGTTCCCTGGTTAAATGCCAATTGAGTATTATTGAAAACGCTTTCTGCAAGAGCAAGGTTTTCTTTTTCATTCTTTATATTATCGAGAGCATTGGTAAACTGAATGTAATAATTGGAAACTTCAACTTTAATTGCCTGCTCCGTTCTCTTTAATGATTCCTGTGTCTTCTCAATATTCAACTGGGATTGCTGCACCTTGGAATATTTCTGGAAGCCGGAGAAAACAGGGATCTTAAGTTCAAGTCCTATTGCCGAGCTGTTAAACCATGTTCTTCCCGGTTTGAAGATATCAAATTCCGAGCGCATAGCCTGGTAGCTGTAATTAGCATAGAAATTTAATGTAGGCAGGTACGCAAAAATATTATTCTGTTTATCGGCTTCATAAAGGCGAAGGTTGGTTTTAAGCATCTGGTAATCGATGCGCTCCTCTGTTACATTATCATTTGAATTAGCCTGTGCAAATTCACTGCCGTAATCCGGTAAGTCATCAGTTAGAACAATATTTTCTTCAACTGGCATTCCCATAAAATACTTAAGGTTGTTCAGCGCCTGCTTATAACTAAGTTCTGTCTGCTGCATCTGAGAATTAGTATTGTTGTAGCTTACTTTTATTTTATCGACATCAATTTTCTTAGCAAGGCCATTCTGGAATTTAAGCTCTGTTGATTTTAGGGTACGTTCGGAAGCACCTAAAATAAGTTTAAGATTTTCATACCGCTTCTGAATAATAAGCGCCCGGTAATAAGCGGTACTCACATCATAAATTGTCTGCTCACTTGTCTTCCGGATATTCTGCTGGGATAAATCCTCACTTATCTTGGCGGCTTTAAGTCCAACCCAGAACGAGCCATCAAAAAGTTTTTGAGTTAAGGTAACAGTTCCCACGGCGTTATACTTTGTACCGAACTTAACCGGGATAAAAGAGCCGGCAGGTTTACCAAAAAATTCGCCGGGAATTAATTGCGTGGTAATTTTTAATTTATCTTCAACAGAACCGCTCAGATTTATCTGGGGAAGTCCTTTACCGGTCTGTTCGTGAACAACTTCATTACTAACATCAGCATCAAGATATGCAATTTTAATGTTGCTGTTATTTCCTTTTGCATACTCAATGCATTGTTTTAAGGAATATGATTGTGCGAACAGCGGCAAATATAAAACAAAAAACAGAACCGGGATTAATTTAGTTGATTTCATACTTTCCACATTTTTTGAGTTTCATTAATTAGGTTTCTATTACCGGTAAATTTTCAGTTATCAATACTGTCTACAAACCGGTCAATAATTCTTGAATAAACATCGCGGGGATTTTTGCCCTGCTGATGAGACAGATTTGTAATTTTCATTACGATTGAAATTGCGCCCTGCATAAGGCACATCCAGTAGAACATTAATTCGTGCAGTATTTCAGCGTTATTGTTGCTGATGTTAAGGAATGATTGTTCAATCATTTTAACGTTCAAACTCATTTCTTCATTGTGCATCGGTCTTTCAAGACTGAACATAAGCTGGTACAATTCTACATTGCTGAAAGCAAAATCCCAGTGAATCATTGAGAGTCTTTTAATAAAATTTTTAGGATCAGGTTCGGCTTCACGGGCAATTGCAAATTCCTTGCTAAGAGTGCTGAATCCTGAATAAATTATTTCTTTAATCAATTCCTCTTTACTGGCAAAATGTTCATAAACAATCGGGGGTGTATACTCAATTTCATCAGCAATCTTCCTAATAGTAAGTGCCTGCCAACCGTCTCTTGAACCAATCTTTCTGGCGGTTTCAAGAATCCTTTGCCTCATTTCCTCTTTTTCTTTTTGTCGTCTTTCAATATGTCCCATAATATTCCAGCGTTAATAAATATATTTTTGTTAGTAATTATACTATCGTAATAAAATCTAACATTGTTAACCCAAACATAAAATTTTTTTTATTTTTCTTCAAAGAAAAATTTTTAAGAATATAAAAACTTCGAATTCGGATCAAAATTGCAGGTTTTGTGAATTATGACTCAGGTTAGATTTGAATTAGAAGCTCGATTAGAAGCTATTATTTGCCTAGGGGGGAATAACACTTAACCTTATGATTGAACAATGGAAATGAAGGAACAGCGTTCCGGAGCGGAAAATGAGTTTTTTTCACCATCATACTTCCACCGGAATATTCGACTTTAGCCATATTATTTCTGTTAAGGCTGATCTTATAATTTCCGGCTTTCGCTTCAAACAGTTTATTAATTTCAATCTGGAGTATGAGATTCTCTTAAATAATGCGTAGGATAGAAAGCCCATAAAATTAAGACTTTGAAATATCATAGTAATTGAAAATTAATCTTCCGGGAAAATCTAAACGCAATTCCAGGAATTATAATTCAAATATAAATCCGCGCTCTTTATATTTATTATAATTTTTAACATCGAACTTATATAAGTAAGCTGCGCGTTTAACGTTATTCTTATCCTTTTCTTTCAACCTTCTTATAAGGTACATATTCAGAATTCTTTTTCTGAAATTTCTTTTATCAAGCTTTTTATCAAGGATAATTTCGTACAGATTCTGTAATTGCGGCAAAGTAAATTTTAGAGGAAGCAATTCAAATCCGATGGGTGTATGCTTAACCCTGTTTCGAAGTTTCAACAGAGCATAGTCAAGTATCTTTTTATGATCAAAAGGAAGTTCGGGAAGTTCATCTAGCGGAAACCATTTTACTGCTGTTGTATCCGCACCGGTTGTAAGCTGGTAATGCTCAGGACTTATAAGCGCAAAATATCCGATTGTAAAAACCCGCCATAAAGGATACCTATCCACCTGATCAAAGACTTTAACTTCTTCAAGGTAGATATTGGATAAGCCGGTAGTGGCGTTAAGAATTCTTTTAACTGCATTTTCAACCAACTCTTCTTTTTTAATAAAGCCGCCCGGCAAAGCCCATTTTCCTTTTGCGGGATTGCGGGCACGTTTTATAAGAAGAATTTCCAACCGTGATTTTTCAAAACCGAAAATAACGCAATCAATAGATAGGTTTTTAATTATTTCTTTAAGTATGTGCGACATAATAAACTCTTCCTGCCTTTAATTCCGGAATCATCCTTAACAAGTAGAACAAAGGTGTGGATTTTACACCAGAATGTCAAAGCCGTAAAAATATTTTTTTTAACATTTTAGTTATGTTTTATAATCCAAATGTGTATATTGTACACCATAAATTAAGTAATATAAATTTTCACTTGTGTCTGCGGATTATGATGAAAAAATCTTATTACCTCAATAATGAAATTCAAGAATTAAAACCGGAGAACTCAGATGTTATCAATCGGATATGATATTGGAAGCTCGTCCATTAAATGCAGCATCATTAATATTGAAAAAGGCAGTGTCGTTTCCGAAGGTTCATATCCTTCCGAAGAAATGGAAATCACTTCTCCTAAACCTAACTGGGCAGAACAAGATCCCGAATTATGGTGGAAATATATTAAGATCATTACAAAAGACCTGATCAAAAAAGGAAATGTAAAAGCAGAAGAAGTTGTGTCGATTGGCTTATCTTACCAGATGCACGGATTAGTAATTGTAGATAAAAACCATAATGTACTTCGTCCTTCAATTATCTGGTGCGACAGCAGAGCTGTTCAGATTGGCAATAGCGCTTTTAAAGCAATTGGAAAACAGAAATGTCTTTCTAACTTATTAAACTCTCCCGGCAACTTTACTGCATCAAAATTGAGATGGGTAAGAGAAAACGAACCGGATGTGTATAAAAAAATTCACAAAGCAATGCTGCCCGGTGATTATATTGCAATGAAGTTATCCGGAGAAATTAATACTACCTACAGCGGATTGTCGGAAGGAATATACTGGGATTTCAAAGAGAACCAGCTTTCCAAAGATGTGCTTTCATATTATGATATTGATAAGAATATACTTCCCTCTCCCAACAATACATTTTCAGTTCAGGGTAAATTAACCAAGCAGGCTGCAGAAGAATTAGGTTTGAAAGAAGGAATAGTTATTTCTTACCGCGCTGGTGATCAGCCTAATAATGCTTTCTCACTTAATGTTCTTAATCCCGGCGAGATTGCAGCAACAGGTGGAACATCAGGAGTTGTATACGGAATTGCAGAAAAAGTGACTTACGATTCTTTATCCCGTGTAAACCAGTTTGCACATGTAAATTACTCAAAAGAAAATACAAGGCTTGGTGTTCTACTCTGCATTAATGGAACAGGAATTCAGTATTCCTGGATGCGAAAGAATACAGGGACAAATCTTTCATACAGTGAAATAAACAAGCTGATTGAAAAGGTACCGATCGGTTCCGAAGGAATAATTGCAATTCCATTTGGTAATGGTGCAGAGAGAATGCTTGAGAACAAAAACACCAATGCACAATTGCTGGGAATAGATTTTAACAGGCATTCGCATCCTCATTTGTTCAGAGCAATACAGGAAGGAATAGCTTTTTCATTTAGATATGGTATGGATATTATGAAAGACATGGGTTTAAAAATGGATGTTATCCGTGCAAGCAAAGCTAATATGTTCTTAAGTCCAACATTCAGACAAACCCTTTCAAATGTAACCGGTGCTACAATTGAGTTATATGATACAAACGGGTCGCAGGGAGCAGCAAGAGGAGCAGCGGTAGGTGCAGGATATTATAAATCATTTAAAGAAGCTTTCACTAATCTTACTTTGCTTGAAACTGTAAAGCCGGAACAAAAGGATGTGGAAGTAACAAAGAACTATTACCAGAACTGGTATGAGCAACTAAAAAAGTTTTTATAAAATAAAACAACTTATATAATAAACTCAAAAGGAGATCTATATGGATTACTTACTTGGAAACCAGGAGTACTTCAAGGGAATCGGGAAAATAAAATATGAAGGAAGAGATTCAAAGAATCCTCTTGCTTTCAAATGGTATGATGAAAACAAAATTGTCTTTGGTAAAACTTTAAAAGAATATATGCGTTTTGCAGTTGCTTACTGGCATAGTTTCTGCGGAGACGGCGGCGATCCTTTTGGAAAAGCAACAAGAACATTCGGATGGGAAGATATTAATGATGAAGTTGAAAAAGCAAAAGCTAAAATGGATGCAGCTTTCGAATTCATTACTAAGATGGGAATCCCTTTTTACTGCTTCCACGATATGGATGTTGTCTCAGAAGGTTCTTCAGTTGCAGAATCAGAAAAAAGATTACAGACACTTGTTAAATATGCTAAAGAGAAACAAAATGCCTCCGGAGTTAAATTACTCTGGGGAACAGCAAATCTATTCTCGCATAAAAGATATATGAACGGCGCTGCTACGAATCCTGATTTTAATGTACTTACCTATGCAGCTTCCCAGGTTAAGAATGCTCTTGATGCTACAATTGAACTTGGCGGTTCAGGATATGTTTTCTGGGGCGGCAGAGAAGGTTATATGTCTTTGCTTAATACCGATATGAAACGCGAAAAAGAACATATGGCAAAGTTCTTAACTCTTGCAAGAGATTACGCACGTAAACAGGGTTTTACAGGAACATTCTTAATTGAACCAAAGCCGATGGAACCAATGAAACATCAGTATGATTATGATGTTGAAACGGTCCTCGGATTCCTGCGTTATTATGATTTAGATAAAGATTTCAAACTGAATATTGAAGTAAACCATGCAACACTTGCAGGACATACTTTCCAGCACGAATTACAGTGCGCAACTGATGCAGGAATGTTCGGCAGTATCGACGCGAACAGAGGCGATTACCAGAACGGCTGGGATACTGATCAATTCCCTGTTAATATTTATGAAATAGTTGAAGCTATGCTTGTAATAATTGAAGCAGGCGGTTTTGGTAATGGCGGCATTAATTTCGATGCAAAGATTAGAAGGAACTCAACTGATCCGGAAGATTTATTTATTGCTCACATATCTGCAATGGATGTATTTGCCCGCTCATTGTTAATTGCAGAAAAAGTTTTAAATAAATCCGATTATAAAAAATTAAGAGTCAAAAGATATTCATCATTCGATACCGGCAACGGAAAGAAATTTGAGAATGGTGAATTGAAGCTTGAAGATCTTTATAACCTTGCTAAAAATAACAGTGAACCGGAAATGATTAGCGGCAAACAGGAAATGATTGAACAGATAATCAACAATTATATTTAGTCTTTCTCAACTTATCTGAAAATAAAGAGTCTGTACAATTTTAGTTGTCAGGCTCTTTTTATTTTTAAATCATCGTAGTTATTTGAATTTTTTTTATAGCATAAATTATTTTTTTGTGTAAACTAAAAATTAACTTGACACTCTTTTTTTAATTCATTAGTTTCACATCGAGATGTCGACGTCTTAACATGAAAGTGAAAGCTTTCATTATTCAGTTCCTTCTTTTTAAGAACTAAATCGGAGGGTATTGATGATTAAAACAAAAAGCAGTTATACATATTGATTAGTCATTTTGTGGAATGGTCATTGTTAAATGAACCATTCAAATGAGTTTCAAAATACAATTAAAAATAAAAGGCCGGAAAAAGTTAATACTTGCTCCGGCATTTTTATTATGGGGAAGTCCAGATGAAGAATGCAGTAAAGATGTTTGAATGAATGCATGGTCGAATGATCGTATGTATAGAAGCGATATAATTTTCATTCAATCATTCAAAACATCAGGAAAGAATAAGTCATTCAATCATGCAAACATCAATATTGATTTTGCAGAAGTTTAACCTTTTCATTTCAGCTTTGTTTTAATATTTTAGGCGGGGAAAAAGCACAAAGGGTTATAGGGAATAAATGAGATTTAAATTCGTATTCACTTTTTTTGTTATTTCAGTTCTTGCATTAATTGGATGTGATTCCAACGAGCCGGAAGAAAACAGCAAGTTGATATTAACTGTTGAAGATGCATCCTGCACAGAAGCCTGGCTTAAGATAAGCGATGCCAAAGGAAGTCTGGTTACTCTTAAGAGAGATAACAAAGAAATAATGCAATTTAAACTTACCGGCACAGATACAATTGTTGTTGATGATTCTTTACTCCCAACTAAAACCTACAGATATCAAGTATTCAGTTTGCCTGCCGGACAGGCAGGAATCCAGTATCCGACATCAAGCATCGAAGTACCCGTAACCACGATGGACACCACCAGCCACAATTTTACCTGGCAAAGCTGGGAATTCGGAGAGTCAGAAAGCAGTTCACTTTATGATGTAGCTATTATAGACGAAAATAATATTTGGGCCGTTGGTGAAATTTACATGAAAGATTCTCTCGGTAATCCTGACCCGCAAGCTTACAACGCAATTCACTTGGATGGAGAAGAATGGGAATTAAGAAAAATATATTTTCCCGCAGTTTGTGGTTCATCAACACTTATATCATATCCAATAAAATCCATAGCTGCCTTTGATGATGGTAAGATTTTTTTTACAACTGGTGGAGATAAGATTGCAGTTTTAGGAAATAATATTCAGAGAGATAAATTTTGCTTGCCAAGTAATTTAAATATGTCAATAAATAAAATTTGGGGATCTAATAGTGAAAATTATTTTATAGTTGGTCCTAAAGGCCGTATTGCTAATTATCTAAGTGGAAGCTGGCAAAAGATAGAAAGCGGAACAGATACACATATCACTGATATGTGCGGATTTGTTAATGAAAACAACGAAATAATAATTTATTGTACTGTATCATCATTCTTTGAACCTGGTGATAAGAAAATATTGAAAATAAAGAATAACAAAGTCGAACCTATTCTTTGGGATCAGGATAAACTATTATACTCTGTTTGGACAAACAATTCTAATTTTCTATACGTGTGCGGAAGCGGAGCATTTGAAAATAAATCAGGATATTGGAAACAAATTGATTTAACAAAGATCAGTATGAACAAAATAAGAGGAAATGATTTGAATGATATATTTATAGTCGGGGATTTCGGTCTCACCATACATTTTAACGGGACAAGTTGGAAGACGTATAATGATCTTTATGATTCGAATGAAAGTTATTTTTCTGTTCAGACAGATAAAAATACTGTTGTTCTTGTTGGAGAAAAAAATGGCAAAGGAATAATTACTATCGGTAAAAGAAATTAATTATAACCATATAAACAGGTTGCTGAGTGTTCCGATTTTAATCGGAATGTATCGAAGCAACCGTTAATGAAAAAGCTTCTTCCTTGATTATATCGATACATCCCAACTGTGTCGGAACTAATCAACAACCGGTTTGAAAATATTCTGCCTCTCCCCTGCCTGCGGTAGGCAATGCTGTCAACTTAAGAGCAGGGAAAAAAGGATAGATAAAATGAATTTAAAA
>CAZIDB010000137.1:0-12383 GCA_964537965.1 uncultured Melioribacter sp.
CCCCAAAAACCCCAAAACCCAAAACCCCTATTTTTGCATATATTAAATATAAATGATATAAATAATAAAAAAAAATTTTTCCAAAAAAAGAACTAAAAAATGATATTGGCAAATTTTAAAGAAGACCTTAAAAAGTCATCCAAGTGGATCCCTATTATAAGGAAGGATTGGGCGTAAAAGGATAATAAGGAATTGAACCAGAAATAAAAGAAATGGAAAAAGAATGCACCAAAAATAAAAAAAACACTTAACCTTCCGCTTAACACGGACAGTCCCGAAATAAGTTTCGGAGTATACTGTTTTTTCCCGCAGAGCGGGACTCTGAAAAGCAGGAAAGTGCGGCATCCCGATTTCGCTAAAGCTTATCGGGACAGGTTTGTGTAATTAAAAAGTTGTGTTTACGAAGTTTAGTTGCTCTTTAAGGTAGGTTGTTCTCCCGAAGGGATGCCTTCTGCATAAGAAATTTTTTTATAAATAAAAATTGTTGCAACTATTTGGCATTGCCGTTTTGGGATTCCGGTTATCGGAAATGCCGTTAGGTGCTAAGAAGAAGAGGTGAAAAATTGAATTTAAGAATGGCAACATTTCTTTTAATTATTGGTTCAGCTTACACTCTTTTTTATAAGGCTGTTTTCGCAATATTTCCCTTTATTACTAATAACATTTTAGTAAGCAAACTGCTTGGCTTGCTTTGGATATTGGCAACAATCACAATAATCTTATTTGCATATTATTTCCCCAAAGAAGTATTTCCGCTTAATAAGCGCATTAAAATATCTTTGCAGTTAGTGATTCTTTTTACAATCCTAATAATATTATTGAAACTTCCTTTGGGACAATCACTTGTTGCCGGTATACAAAAGAATGCAATTTTTGAATTCATAAGGTTATTAAACTCCATTTCAATGTTTGTGTTTTGGATTTCCTTTTATAAAATATTAAACCCTGATAATTCAATACAGCAATCGTTAAAAATGGTAATATGGATTGCAAGCATTGGATTATTATTAGAGTTGATTCAATTTTATTATTATATGAAATTCATATTTACTGGAAGTGAAAGTATTCCATTTCCACCTCTTCAATATATTGCAACCATTGTATTTGTGCTTTCATATAGTGCCGTGATTAACTTTCTTATAAAATTCAAGAAGGTAGAGGATTATTTTAAATTGTTATTGAAATAAATCAGATCGATAAACTGTACCTAACCGTTTAAAAAAGGATCCCGATTCGTATTGGGACAAGAGAGTATAGATCTCCAAAGGGAAAATATTTTCAATAAAATTGTTCTTTACATTACTGAAAGAAAAAGGAAAAAAAGTGATGACCTAAAAATATCAAATGGAGTTTACACATAATGACAACCAGACTCTGCCACAGGCGGATAATCTTCTTAAGGGGCTATTTTTAAAATGAGTTACGTGCTTTAATAAATTTAAATATAAGGTTCGTATTATATGAAACCACCGGAAAATAAGGCTGAAATCCTTGAGTTATTTAAGCAAGGAGTTAGTATTCTTCAAAATGCTTTAGCTGGTCTAAGCGACAATGAATTAGATTATGCTCCTTCAAACGGAGGTTGGACTATACGGCAGATTATACATCATCTTGCTGATGGAGATGATCTATGGAAAATCGGCATCAAGCTGGCATTGGGTAATGAACAAGCTGAATTTACTCTTCAGTGGTATGCGGCATTACCGCAGACAGAGTGGGCGAAGCGATGGAATTATGAAAAGCGCTCAATTGATCTGTCGTTAGCCTTGCTCAGAGCAAATAGAGATCATATAGTACAATTATTAGAATATGAACCTGACGGATGGGACAAGTCTGTAAGGTTTAGGGATACTAACGGAATAATTGAAATAATACCGGTGGGTTTCGTAATTCAGATGCAGGCAAATCATATTGAACATCATGTTAAACGAATATTAGAAATTCGTAAGGAGTTTTCCGGGATTTAACCTGTAACTTCTTTTCAATCCTGTCGAGGTGGGAGCCATCCGGGTTTTTAAAAACGTGAGCACTAAGCTGTCAACTTTTCAATTTTTTTCTTTCCTGAAAATGATTTGGAAATAGAAATATCCAGATGACACTTATTAAACAAATACTTTATGTGTGTACCAATTTTGTGAACTCCGAGTGACTCTGTTTTGTTATTTGGGCAAATGTTGAAATTACTGTGCCTTGTAAGTTATCAGGGTGATTTTGTTTGTAAGGATGTAAATTATAAGTACATTTTTCGATAAGAAAATCTTATTTTATTTCGGGTTAAATCTTGGGTTTTTGTACTGTTTGGCGGTTAGGTAATATTCAGGTAATAATAAAAAAGAATAAAAATTTTATCCAAATATCAGGAATAATTTATGGAATCAATAATACTCTTTCCATTTAACGATTATTGGGGATTTTATGTGGGCTTTACTCTTTTTGTCCTGGCATTGTTAGCGCTTGATTTAGGTATCTTCCACAGAGAAGCGCATGAAGTAAGCTTTAAAGAATCTTTAACATGGAGCATAATTTGGATATCATTAGCCCTTATTTTCAATTTTGCATTTTATAAATATGCCCAATGGAAATTTTCAGAGGATTCGGTATTGCTTGCAATTCCTGGTTTCAATCCGGATCTGGCAGCAAAGCAATCGGCTCTTGAGTTTCTTACAGGGTATATAATTGAGAAATCTCTTGCTGTTGACAACATATTTGTATTTGTAGTTGTCTTTTCTTTTTTTGCTATACCTGCAAAGTACCAGCACCGCATACTTTTTTTGGGAATAATCGGTGCTCTTATTTTTAGAATAATTTTTATTGCTCTTGGTTCCATCCTGCTTCAATACCAGTTTATAGTGATAATATTTGGTGTGTTTTTAATACTGACAGGGTTTAAAATCCTTTTTGCACCTGAGAAACCGATTGACCCGGAAAAAAACCCGGTCATAAAACTATTTAAAAAATTCTTTAAGGTTACACCTAAAATAGAAGGACAAAAGTTTTTTATAAGGAAAGAGGGATTGTTATACGCTACTCCTTTATTCATCACATTACTTTTTATTGAAGTTTCTGATATAATATTTGCAGTTGATTCTGTGCCGGCCATTTTTGCAATTACGAAGGAACCACTTATCGTTTTTACATCAAATATATTTGCAATACTTGGTTTGCGTGCAATGTATTTTATGCTTGCCGGTGTTGTTAATAAATTCAAGTATTTGAAATACGGTCTTGGTCTTGTCTTGGTTTTTGTCGGATTGAAGATGTCCTGGTTGAATGAAGCATTCGGTGGAAAATTTCCTATTACCTGGTCATTACTTATAATTATAGGCATTATATCTGCATCAATAATTTATTCGTTATTTAAAACGAAAAAACAATAATGAGACTGAAATATGAGCCGGGAAAAAGTCAGGCGGTTTGTTGAAACCAGGTTTGTACAGAATTTTATTGTTATTCTTATTATTCTGAATTCAATCTCAATTGGTTTCGAGACTTCAGAAAATGTAATGTTATCAATTGGTAATACGCTCCTTCTTTTAGACAAAATAATTCTATTTGTTTTTGTTATTGAAATTTCGCTTAAGTTATATGCCTATGGACCATCCTTCTTTAAGAGTGGATGGAATGTATTCGATTTTTCGATAGTTATTATTGCGTTACTTCCCACATCAGGTTCCCTTGCGATACTAAGGTCATTAAGGATTTTCCGTTCTCTGCGGCTTCTTAAAAACTTACCAAAACTTCGTTTTATTGTAGAGTCGCTGTTTCACTCACTTCCAAGCCTTGGTTGGATTTTCGTTCTTCTCGCACTCGTCTTTTATGTTTTCGCGGTTATTGGTACAAAACTATTCGGTGCAGAATTCCCGGAATGGTTCGGTAACCTTGGAGCTTCAATGTTCTCTCTATTCCAGATAATGACTCTTGAAGGATGGGCGGAGATATCCAGAACAATAATGATAAAATACCCTCTTGCTTATATATACTTTATTGTTTTCATCCTTCTTGCTTCTTATACAACGCTTAATATTTTTATTGCCATTGTTGTTAATACCATGAGCGAGGTTCAGCTCCGTGTAAATAGTGAAGGTGTTAATAAGATTGAAAACTTAATTCAGGACGAAAACGAAGAACTTAGAAACGATATTAAAAAAATTAAAGAACAAATAATAAACCTTGAACAAAAATTGCTCAAAAAATAAAATGATAATAGAATAAGCGGATTGAGATAATACTTATGCTTACCTGGAAAGCAGGCAGGTGAAATAAATACTTTAACCTTTGATCTCTATTAGATATTTATTGTAATAGCATTTTGCCCTCTGGAAGCACTCCATTATATTATTTATTAAATTACAGCAAGTTTTTTATTTCTCTTTAGTTCAAAAGGATAAATAGGATTTATCTTTAAATAAAATTTGGAGACAATTATGGAAATAATTGATCTTAACGAAAAGTATTATTCAATATACTTCAAGTGTCTTGAAGATTGGTCTGATGATATTAATGAAGCAGGCGACCATAAAGAAATATGGTTTAATAAATTCAAAGACAAAGGGCTAAGAGTAAAAATTGCTGTTGAAGATGAAAAAGCCTGTGGTATGATTCAGTATCTTCCTATTGAACATTCAATGGCTGAAGGGAAAGATTTATACTTTATAAGTTGCATCTGGGTGCATGGACATAAACAAGGCATCGGTAATTATCAGAAGAGAGGAATTGGTACAAAATTATTAGAAGCTGCGGAAGAAGACGCAAAATTATTAAACGCAAAAGGAATTGCCGCATGGGGAGTCTCACTACCTTTCTGGATGAAAGCAACCTGGTTTAAGAAAAAAGGTTATAAAAAGATTGATAAGAACGGAATGGCTGTTTTATTATGGAAACCATTCGTTGAAGATGCAGTGCCTCCTAAATGGATAAAAGAAAAGAAGAAACCATCACTTACTGAAGGAAAAGTTAACGTAACCTCATTTACAAATGGCTGGTGTACTGCGCAGAATATGATTCTTGAAAGAACAAAACGTGCGGTACAATGTTTTGATGACAAAGTTGAGTTTAAGATAATTTCAACTGCAGATAAAGAATCATTATGCGAATGGGGTATATGTGACGCTTTATTCGTAGATGGAAAAGAAGTAAGGACCGGTCCTCCTCCTTCATATGAAAAGATTAAAAAAATAATTGAGAAGCGAGTAAAGAAACTAAGAGTATAATCATATTATGTTTTTTGTTTAAGAGAAATTTCTTTTAACTGAATTGAACCGGGAAAATATTTTATATAAATTGACAATTGTGATTTAGCCTGCATTGCTGTTTGAATCGGAAATTATTTAAGATGAAAATCAGGAGTGCATCATGATCAGAATGATTTATACTCTTGTTGTTGGTTGCATTTTTTTTATTACCTCAGATTTAACTGCACAATATCCGGCATCGTTTCTTAATGTACATTGTGAACCGGGTGATGCTTACCTCTTTCCAAAGCTGGTAGAAATGGTTCAACTTGCAGATTCGTTTGGAATACCATTAAACATTCAGTTTACACCACAGTGGGGAAGCGAGATTATTTCAGATGTTGTCAAACTAAATAAGATTCGTAAGTGGCAGAAACATGGCCACGAGATTGGTGCTCATCATCATGGAATTGAAGCTGGTTCCGGTTGGGATGGTTATACAAATCATCCTCCGCAAGACTGGACTCATCCTGCAAAATACATTGGTACTATGGACGATTTTATGAGCATTCTTATTCAGGTTGCAGGTGATTCACTTCTGTTGAATGGTGGGTTTATGGATACTTTTGACTGGCCTAAACGAATGCTTTACAGAACAACCGGTCAGGCTTTGGAAGATGCAATCAGTCAACCGGTATATGAAAATAATAATGGGCAGGATTGTTATACAATTTCTTATTGTGTCGCTTTTACGGAAAGTAAGGTTGATTCGCTGATAAAATTATACGATACAGCAAAACCTGATGAAGTTTTCGGATTTAACAATCACGTCTTCAATTACGATTTCAGCACAAGTTACCTGCGCAAATGGATGAGCTTTATTGCCGGGAAGAATAATAAAACCGTCCGGCGGATTATGCGAGAAAGGGGATTGCTTACGTTTTTAAATTATACTTCTAAAAAAAAAGATGTTCCTAAAGATTTTTTGTTATTTCAGAATTATCCAAACCCATTCAATCCAACAACCAAAATAAAATTTTCAATCCCAAATGTTGTAGAGACGCCATATATGGCGTCTCTACACACTACATTAATAGTTTATGATGTCTTGGGCAGAGAAGTGGCAACTTTAATTTACAAAGAAGTATCTCCCGGCAATTATGAGATTGAATTTCCTTCAAATGTTGGAAATGCTTCCTTAGAGAAAAGCACGCAACTTCCAAGTGGAATGTACTTCTATCAATTGCGTGCAGGTTTTTATGTCTCAACAAAAAAGATGCTGCTGGTAAAATAGGTTTGCAATATTCCATCAATCAAACCTGTAATAATTCCATATTTTGAAATACAATTGTTCTCTGACTGTAACAATAAAATTATTTTTTGCTAATAACATTGATAATCGAAAATTCGAGACTCAGAATTACGACTTTGCTACTGTAAATATTACTTTTCTTTGTGCAAGCTCATTCATAATAAAACTGAAACATTTTTTATCCTGACCAATAATCTCTGGTGGTATTATTCCTTTGGTTTTAAATTTATGTTCGAGTAATAATCTTACTGCAGCAGTGCAGGTATATCCGGTTGTTCTTGCCATTGAAGAAGTGTTCGTACTTTTATCGAACTTATCTAAAAGGTTATAGGTGTATGTAACCTGTTTATTCTTTTCTTTTCCTTTAATGATTACTCTCATTGCGGTAAACTCTTCTTCATTTTCTTCAAGCTGCCACAACGGGAATAATAGTTTTGAAGACAAATCTACCGGCTTAATTTCATTATCTCCTACCTTTAATAAATTACTACTGAAAAATCCTGATCCACTGAAAACCTTCATCAAATCAATATGACCGGGATAGCGCAAAGTTTTTTCTCTCATATTTCTAATGTTCTTCATCTTCAGTAGTGTTCTTAATCCATCTGTATTAAATGCTTCAAGTGTACCAATATCCTCGAACTCAATAAATTCACTCTCAGACATAGCCGGTTTTGTAACTTGCTTTCCGTTCTCAATCAACCTTGCAGGACGTGTATATATTTCAATTACATCAGTCGGTGAGAATGGAGCTTTATACTGGAAAGGCAAAGTACGTTTAAATGGTAATCCACCTACATAACAAGCAAAGTCATCAATCTCCATTTGTTTATAATGATAACCGAGAAGAATGTTCATCATACCGGGAGCAATTCCACAATCAACAATCGCAGTAACCTTTTTATCTTTCGCCAGTTTATTAAGTGAAAGAGAGTCCTTATCAAAAAAAGAAATATCTACTACATTCTTTTTGCATTCGATAATAGTCCTTAAAGTTTTATATCCCATAAAACCGGGCACAGCACAAACAACAAGATCAAAACCGTTTATGATTTTTCTAAGAGCAGTTGCATCACTGATGTCAGTAATTTCAGTCAGAAGATTTTTATGTCGCCTTATTTTTTCAAGGTTTGCCTGATTAAAATCTACAGCTTTAACAAGATAATCAGGAAGTAAATCCTCAACGATTGCTCTTCCAACCATACCTGCCCCAAGAACAACAACATTTTTCATTTTTTCACCTCAAGATTTTAAATGGAAGACGGAATAACTATATTTGAAATTAGAAATAACAATATTGGTTTAAAATGATAAAACATTTCTTTTACTTTTCAAGTTTATTTTTAATCTTTCTGACTATTCAAACGAATGGGCAATCCAAAGATACCACAATAGTTTCCCAAATTCTTCCGGGAATAATTCATAAAAGAATAATCAGCGAGAAAGATACGATTGTTGCTAACGTTTTAATTGCTGATTTAAAGGAGAGTAATATTTCTCTCAAGTCTTTCAAACATGAAAATACATTATTCTCTAAAGAAACCACAAGCGATATGTTTGAAGAGTTAATTGATTCAGGTTATAATGTGATCGCAGGAATTAACTCCGACTTCTTTGAGAAAGATGGTGATCTTATTAACAATATGATTTCAGATGGAGTATTTATTAAAGGTGTTAAATTCTCAGACTCTCCTTTTAATGATTATGCCAACTCACAATTCTGCATAACAAGAGATAACAAACCCTACATTGAACAATTCATTTTTGACGGCTCTGTTATTTTTGCAAACGGTGTAATTGAAAAAATTGACAGGATTAATTGCAGAACCGACAGCAATTCAATTACAATCTACAATAAACATCACGGCGATTATACTCCAGAAAAATTGAGGTGGAATTTACTCGAGACTATTTTGGTCCCGGTTTCTAAAAAAGGTGATACAATAATTGCAGTTAACGCAGGAATAATTAACCGGGAAGGAAAAACTAAAATAGACTCTGATAAAATGGTGCTTTCCTGCAGCGGGAAAAATGTGCGATACATAGAGAATTTATTATCTAAAGGTGATACAGTCAAACTTGTTTACAGAATGTTTCCGTATTACGAAAATATTCAAACACTTGTTGGGGGATGGGGAAGACTTGTTAAAGACGGAAAGAATGTTGCTTCTTACGTTGATTCATCAGAACACACAATGCCAAGATTTTCTAAGAACAGGCATCCGAGAACAGGAATAGGTTTTTCAAAGGACAGCACTAAACTTTTCTTTATAATTGTCGATGGTAGACAGAAATCAAGTAAAGGAATGTCATTAAAAGAATTTGCTAACCTGATGATATCCAACGGAATTTACCAGGGATTAAATTTTGACGGAGGCGGGTCGACAACTATGGTTATAAATAATGAAGTAGTGAATAATCCATCGGATATTACAGGCGAAAGATCTGTAGGAAATAGTTTATTCCTGATAAGGAAAACAAAATGAAAAGTTCTCGCATTGCCATCTTAATTTTACTATTTATAACAATCTGCTTTGCCCAGGTAAAAACCGATTATGTTAAGCTTGGTAATGAAGCATTTGACCGGAAAAGTTTTAAAATGGCGATAGACCTGTATTCCAAAGCCATTAAGTTGAATTCTTTTAACGATGACGCATATTACTTCAGAGCTTCTGCAAAATTTAATCTGAATGACTATTCCGGCGCAATTAATGACTATTCAAAAGTAATTGAACTAAAACCAAAGAACTTTCTTGCTTATGACGGAAGGGGGATCGCCTACACTAAACTTGGTAAACTTAAGGAAGCATTAAATGATTTTAGTAAGTGCATAAATTTAGTTCAGGACTATGCGGACGGCTATAATAACCGGGCATTTGTTAAGGCAGCAATGAAAGATTATAAGGGTGCAATTAAAGATTATGATAAAGCTTTCCTGATTGATTCTACAAACTTTAATTCGGTTTATAACAAGGGAATAGCTAAAGAATATATGGGAGATTATAAAGGTGCAATTTCAGATTTTAATTCCCTGATTAAAAGATTTCCGAAGAACGGAGAAAATTATTTAGCGAGGGGCATTACTAAATCAAAAATGAAAGATTACAAAAATGCAATCAGTGATTTTTCTAAAGCTATTCAATTAAACAACAAACTTGCAGATGCTTTTTACTATAGAGGACTTGCAAACTTTGAACTTAAAAATAAATCTGCCTCCTGTAAGGATTTTTCCAGGGCAATGTCTCTTGGTAATTCTAAAGCTGAAGCATTACTCCAAAAGTATTGCAAGTAAAATACGGATTGAATGTACATTAAAGAATTTTGAAAGATTCTAAGTTATCGCTTCCATTTCTTCTTTTTAATTTTTAACTTGCACAAAAACAAAATTACATAAGGAGGAGAAATATGGATTTCAGAATTGAGACTGACAGCATGGGTCAGATTCAGGTGCCAACCAATAAATACTACGGCGCTCAGACTGCAAGATCTCTTATGAATTTTAAAATTGGTGGCGAACGATTTCCAAGAGAAATGATTAGGGCGTTGGGAATTGTTAAAAAAGCTGCTGCAATTGTTAACTGCGATCTCGGCAAGCTTACTAAGGAAAAAGCTGATTTAATTATTCAGGCTGCCGATGAAGTTATTGAAGGTAAACTTGACGAACATTTTCCGCTTGTAGTTTGGCAAACAGGAAGCGGTACCCAATCCAATATGAATACAAACGAAGTAATTTCAAATCGTGCTATTGAAATATCCGGTGGTATACTTGGGAGTAAAAAACCGATTCATCCTAATGATGACGTGAATAAAGCTCAGTCCACAAACGATGCTTTTCCTACTGCAATGAATATTGCCACTGTTGAAGAGATTCATCGCAGGTTAATACCAATGATGACAAAACTTTATGATGCGCTTGCACAAAAAGCAGTTGAGTTTAATGATATCATAAAGATTGGCAGAACCCACTTGATGGATGCTACACCTCTTACTCTTGGGCAGGAATTCTCCGGTTATGTTCAGCAGTTAAAAATAGGATTGGAAAGATTAAGCTGCTGTTTACCAAGGTTATATGAATTGGCACTTGGTGGTACTGCTGTTGGTACAGGATTAAATACCCATCCTGAATTTGCGGAAAGAGCAGCTAAAGAAATTGCTAACCTTACAGGCAAACCATTTCATTCTGCAAGAAATAAGTTTGAAGCTCTTGCCGGGCACGATGCAATTGTTGAGTGCAGTGGAGTATTAAAAACAATCGCAGCATCATTAATGAAAATTGCAAATGACATTCGCTGGCTTGGCTCCGGTCCTAGATGCGGTATCGGAGAAATTATGTTGCCGGAAAATGAACCCGGGAGCTCAATAATGCCAGGTAAGGTTAATCCTACTCAATGTGAAGCAATGGTTATGGTTTGTGCACAGGTTTTTGGTAATGATGTTACAATAAATATCGCAGGGGCAACCGGTAATTTTGAACTGAATGTAAATATGCCGGTAATGATTTTCAATGTTCTTCAATCTGTTAAATTATTGGCTGATGCTTGTGAAAGCTTTACAGATAATTGTGTTGTAGGAATTCAACCAAACCTTGATAATATTAAAAAGAATCTTGAAAATTCTTTGATGCTTGTTACTTCACTTAATCCTCATATAGGATATGATAATTCAGCCAAGGTTGCAAAGAAAGCACATAAGGAAAACAAAACGCTTAAAGAAGCAGCAGTTGAATTAGGATTGCTTACACCGGAAAAATTTGATGAAGTTGTACGTCCTGAAAAAATGATTGGACCAAGCGCTTAATTTGTTTGTAAAATAATTTAATCGAATTAAAAAATTTTATATGAATGAAACAATAGTAAATATTTATCTTGTCATCAATAATGGATATGTGGAAAGCTTTAAGGCAAAAGCATATGAAGCCGATGGCAGCGATGATGATAAAATAGATTTTCTTAAACGTAACGCTAAACCGGATTTTAATTCTGCCTATCATTTTGATTCTCCTCAGAATAAAAAGGGAGAATTTATGAAGTACAACAAGTTTGCTAAGCTTGAAAAGCAGGGAAGACAATACGAATTATTTGAGGAAATATTTCAGAAGTTTAAACTTCCTGAGAAACCACTTATCTGTGTAACTCCGGTTGTGGATGGAAAAATTGTCGGAGCTTATTAAAAAAGAAAATGCCATCGTGAAATTTGCGATGGCATTTCTTTATGAATAAATACAGAAAGAGAAATATTTATTTACTTAGCCAAAATCATCTTTCTGATAAAGTTTACATTTCCACCTGTCAGTTGATAGAAATAAATTCCTGATATTAAATTTTGAGCATTGAAATTTATAACGTATGTACCAGGTGAAAAATATTTGTTTGCTAAAACAGCAACTTCCTGTCCAAGTACGTTAAACAACCTTAGTGAATAATTACCTTCCTTAGCAATATCAAATCCGATTTTCGTTGTAGGATTGAAAGGATTTGGGAAGTTCTGATGTAAATTAAATTTATCAGGAATAACATTTTTAGCAGTGTTATCCTTTATATCAGTCGTAGATTCAACCACGAATGAACCTTGTTTGGATTCTAATGAAAATATTCCGTCAGAGTTTTGGGATTTAACTACCCAGTAATATTTTCCTCCGTCAAGATCATTCAATTTATAACTCATTGAATTTATTCCATTGATAACTACTGCATCAGTCATATCCGATGTATTTGAATAACTTAACTGATATTTCTGTTCAGATGGTGCTGTAGGTAAATACCAGTACAGTTCGGGTGAGTCCGAATTTACAACTACGGAATTTAAAGGACTGCCTGCTATAGGTTGAACCGGAATAACATTACCGACCATAGTAAAGTAAGCAGTAGTTGACCAGTTTGATTTCTGAACACCGTTAGTGC
>CAZIDB010000137.1:12483-12633 GCA_964537965.1 uncultured Melioribacter sp.
GATACCAGTTTAATGTTGGCGGATTAGTATAAATTGTAGGATTACCAACAGGCCAGGAAGCAGTTGGAATAACCGGGCCTCCGGCAGTGTTACCAACCATAGTAAAGTAAGCAGTAGTTGACCAGTTTGATTTCTGAACACCGTTAGTGC
>CAZIDB010000138.1:0-12539 GCA_964537965.1 uncultured Melioribacter sp.
CAAGAATAAGCCGTAGGCGAGACTTTGCGATATTTTGCGGCCTGCGCGCCCGCTCAGAAGATGTTGATGTCTGTTTGCTTGAAACTCACTGGGTAAAACAATAATTATTGCACGCTAACTTTTATCAGTTCAACATAAGCAGCTATTTTTTTTAGCGAACTATCTCCTTCAAGAAAGAGAATTGAATTACCGTACTTTACAATTGCAATTGTTTTGTCTTCTACCCTGTATTGTTTGAATTTATCTTTTATTGAATAATCAATCTTTGACTGTTTAAAGAATTCTTTTAGCTGATCTTCACCTGAAAATTTTATAAGACTTATGATTAATGACTTACCCTCAACTTCAACAGGTAAAAGATAAAGAGAAAATCCTGAGGTATCTGAAAAGCGGTCAATCCAATCCGGGTATCCATTCTGTAATCCAAGAATTCCATTAATATATTTTAACTGCTCTGATTCTCCGGCAACTAATTCATCCCTAAATATAGCTGGGATTACAATATCCTTGTCGGTTGTTTTGGTTAAAAGAATTGAAGCGATTTTTTTGCTCTCATCCTTTGCTACCGTATTTCCTTTATTGTTTATTATCTGGAAATAATACTTTCCTTTAACAACCTGGAACTGGAAATTCGAGATGCAACTGAATTCGGAAATGGAATCAACCTTACTGCATTTGTATCTTGATATGGAAAAAATTCCGAATGCGGAGGCAGAATCTCTCATCCTGTAAATGTTAATTGTAAAATGAATTTGATTTAAATCCAGTTCCTGCACAAGCAAACTTGTAAAACCATATTCAAGATAAAGATCAGCGCCACCATCAATATATCCCCAAAGTGATTCGCCGTTAAAAGTCTGTTCTCTTGTAAGTACTGAACCGGGCAAATCTTTCGCTTCAAGTTTTGGAAATTCTGCCTCAGCTAAAACTCCTGTGCATAATAAAATTATAAAAACAAAAATCCTGTTTCTCATTTCATATCAATTTTAGTAAGTGAAATTTTTTCAAGATCGGCTGTACCGAGTTTTAAATTTTCGGCAAGTTCCATAAAAACTTTCCCTTTAGCAGAATCTTCCTTCTGGATTTTTTCTTCAATTCGTTTCTTCAGAATTATGTCATAACCAACTCTGTCAACCGCAACCGGGTCTGTTCCGATTAAGACAGTTTTGAATTCAGTTATAAACTGAGGATTGGCGCCGGGCCCGCCCTGAAAGCATCCTTTAATTCCATCAACAATATTAAGAACAACTTTATCCCGCAACGGAGGAAAAGCATTTACTTCTGCACATGTTTCTGCCCAAAGCTGTTTATGCAGTCTGCCGGTATTTGAAATCGCACCATACGCAAGGTTCTTTAAGCATAATGTTATTGATGCTCCGGCATTTTTCAGAATGGGGACATTGATAATTTTATCAACCATCTCTGTGCATATTTTTGTGAAGTAGGAATATTTTCCTTCGTTAATCATGTAAGGTATTGTTTCAGCATCATATTTTTCTTCACAGTCAGCCCAATAATACCAATTCTTGTCTATCATCTCTTCACTGTAAAGCTTTCCTTCGGCATTGTAGAATGATCCTTGTTTATCTTTTCTTTCGGTGCCTATAATTTTTATTCCAGGAAATCTTTCTTCTGTAAACCCGGCTTCGGATAATTCAAACTCACGCCTGTCCCAGATTAGAATATTTTCTTTAGGAACCCCGGCATGAATTAACTGCTCAATTATCGCTTCGGTAATTTCCGGAGAAGTGGAGAGATCAGGTCCCGCAACAGGATTGACCTTTAAACCAATTCTGTCTTTTACGGAAAATAATGTTAACCATGCTTCATCAATATTATTCTTGCCGGTAAGTGAAAGCATTCCTTTTTCAACCATATTATTTATAGCGGCTTTATTAAACTTACCATCTTCAACGCATTTATCATTCATTAGTTGAATAACCTTTGCAGGAAATCTGCCCGGCATCGAATCTGCTGTTCTTGGATATTTTAACGCATCATTAATATTTGTATCCGGTTTCTCAGAAAAAATTGTTCCTGCAAATGAAGTGGTTTTAATTAAAGGAGTCAAAGTAATTCCTGCCCCCGTTAGGCCAACAGTTTTAAAAAATTTTCTCCGGTCCATTATACCCTCAGTTGTTCAATAATTAATTATAAAGATGAAATTTAATCTCAAGTTTATTTTGAAGTTCCGGTTTTAGTTGAATCCTCTTCAAGAGTTTTTAATAGATTATCCAAAATACTTCCTCCCCAGTTTGGTGAAATTGAAGTCTCCGGTTTAAACTTCTTGAATTTTTCCTGTGACTGTTTTAAAACCGGCAAAGCATTTTTCTTTCCGCCGCCAAATGCTTCAGGCATATAAAGAAGAGCCTGCCCCAAAAGATAGTCTGGTCTCGGGTTATCAGGATTTAATTCTTTTGCCTTTTCAAAAAGTGAATTAGATAACTCTCCGTATTTTTGCCAGCGCTGCATTGGATTAACAACCATTCGCATCTGTGCAGAAAAACCTTTTAATGTATAAATCTCTGAATCATTCGGCTGAAGCGAATCTGCAATTGTTAAATAAATATCAGCCTTATCAAGATAGCTGTCTTTTTTGCCGTTAACTGAATCCATGAAACTTGCCATAATCTGGCACTCGGCAGCATAGTAGTAAGGAATCCATTTCGATTTTTCAGCCTTGGCAATTCTTTCGAATGAGTTAGACAGATTAACAAAGTCAACATTCGTTCTTGCAGAATCCATCATCATCATTGTTTTGCTCATTGTCTTTGTGTATTTGTCCTCCTGCGCAAAACAGGATATTGATAAAGTAAGGATGAAATAAAGCAGTAATCTTGTTTTCATAATTTCCCTCATAAGTTTAAAGTGAAAAATCACCGGAAGAAATTTACTTAAAAGTTAGTTGTATTTTCACCAAGCGATACAAAAATTCCTATAAAGTAAAATCTTGATGCCGATGCAGTTAAAGGCTCTCTTATTTTTCCATCCGCAGAATAGCGGTAGGAATATATATTTTCATAAGCAAAAATATTATCGATTGAAAGGAAGATTACCGTAAGGTTACCAAATAGATTTGTAAGATGACTGCAGTTGGCGCTCATGTTAAAATAATTCTTTGTCTTATCGCTGTTAAAAACCGGATTGTTAGGATTATAATATGGTCTTCCGGTTGCAAAAGATAAAGTAACTCCAAATAAACTGTTCAGGCTGCTTACCCATTGTTTGGATACAATAGAAAAAGTATGTGGTGCAGCGAAAGTTGGTGTGGCCATTGTTGGGAAGTTACGGTAATCTCTTTTAGTATCAAGGTAAGTATATGAAAACCACATATCCATCCCGCTGCTTGAGAATTGGTTATATCGAAGGAAGACATCAATTCCCTTTGCATAACCTTTCCCGTTGTTATTGTAGGTACTGTCCATACCGGGTAATGTTTTAACAAGATTTTTATAATCTTTATAATAACCTTCTAAGCGAAATGTAAATGCAGGACCTATAAACTGGTAATTAGCTATGTAATGAGTTGCCTTTTCGAAATCAAGTTTATCGGTTTGAAATAAAAATTCACGTTCCGGAATCTGGTAAAACTGCCCGTAGGCAAGGTTTATCTGATCGTACTGCCCGAGTTTGTAAGCAAGGGAAACACGCGGAGCAAGATTAGTCTTATCAACAATTTTAGATTTTTCAAAACGTAATCCAAATCTTCCGGCAATATCATTTGAAAGAAAAATATCCGTCTCCGCAAATCCTGATAAATAAAAATCCTCGGCGTCTCGTCCGTATTGATTAAGCTTATCATTAAAGAACTGTTTGTTTACTTCTCCTCCAAAAGTTATAAATGAACCTTCCATAATCTGGCGTGAAAGAGTAACTTTTACCTGGCTCATTTCGTTGTTCATCCTGATTTTAGCGGAGTTCCATTCGATGTTATCAACATTTTTACTATAAGAAATTCCGGAGAAGAAAGTCCATTCTTTTGCGAGGATATCATAGTAACTTGAGTTCAGATAAAAATTATCATTAATTATCTGGTAGGAATCCATCGTGGTAAGATTATCAAGATTCTTCATATTCAGCTTCATCCTGTCATTGCTGTAAGATGAATAAACCTTAAACATACCGTTCTCAGAAACTTTCTGACGAAAGACGACCTGACCTTCAATTGTTGCAGGTATTTTCACCCAATCTTGTTTCTGCTTTTGAATTTTAAAGTAGGGCGCCATATCATAGTAACCGGCTTCTACAGATAGTGAAGCATTTTCCCATCTTTGAACGTGAGAACCGCCAAAGCCAACCGACATAAGATTTATTGAACTTCTTGTATCGGGAGCAAGATCTGTACTTTTAAGAATTAATGCTGATGATAATGCCTGCCCGTATTGTGCAGAATATCCTCCGGCGCTAAAAGTAAGTCCTTTAAAAAGTGCAGGAGAAAATCTTCCTCTTGATGCAACATCTGGAACCGTACTGTAAAAAGGTTTTTGTACAATCATTTCATCAATAATTGTTTTTGTCTCTGCCGATGAACCGCCGCGTACAAACAAACCTTCTGTTTCACCAATTTGCTGAGAGCCGGGTAAGGTGCTCATCGCATAATAAATATCGGCAGATGAACCGGTTGTTAAAATATCTAATGGTCTGAAGATAACGGATTTATTTTCATCGCTTGCTTCAAAAGCTCCGGCAGAAATTACAACCGTTCCTGTTGAAGATGCTGCTTCTTCAAGAACAAAATCAAATTTAATTTCTTTACTGTTGATTGTGATATTTTCTTCTTTAGTTACGAAACCAATAAAACTCGCTACTAAAACCTGGTTGCCGGTTTCGCTTGTTGTAAAGACGTAATTCCCGTTTATGTCTGAAGAGATTCCATCATAAGTATCCTTTAAGTATATGTTGGCAGAAGGGAGCGGGCTGCCGGATTTATCAGTTACTTTTCCTGAGATAATAGTTTGTGCCTGTAATATAACCGGTATAATTAATATGAAAAGAAGAGCGGCTGAAATTCCCTGTAGATATTTCATTATAGATAGTCCTGTTAATAAGAGAAGTAAAAATTCAACTCATTAATTTTAAATCAGTTTTTATTGTGTAACCTTAGACGTAATCTGCTGAAAATTTCTATAATAAAAAAGCAACCAAAATAGTTTTTGGTTGCCTTGTTAATCAATCAATTAAGGAGTGTAGATTAATTGATATTGAAATGGTTATCATCATCAAGTTCTGTGTCAAAGTGTTTCTTATATAAATCCTTGTACTTCTTATGCAACTCATCCGTTACTTTTTTGCCGTCAACTTTCATTTCTTCTTTGGATAATTCAATTTTTACTTCATCGTCAGCGTTTTTAATAAGATTGTCTTTTACCATTTCATCTTTCATCTCTTCAACAAACGCATCCAATTTTTTCATTTCAACATCAAGGTTTTTCATGTTATGTTCCAGTTCTTCCATGCTCTCTTCCAAACCGGATAAATCAACATTAATCTCAGGAATATCTATATCCGGAATATCAATATCTTGGATATGGATCTCCGGAATGTCAATATCAATATCTGCAAATTCATCATCATCACACAAGTGTTTTGGTATGCGAATGGAATGTCTAACCCCGTCCATATCGATATGAATCTTAGGAATACTAATCTTCATTTCTTTCAGGGATCTTCTTAATTCCTTCATTCCTTTATTAAATTCATCTCTATCGAATTCGACATCTATATCAATATCTTTCAACTTACTAAGTTCTTCTTTCAGCTTTTGCATTTCACCTTCAAATTCCTGCTTATCAAAATCCCATTCGTGTTTGTGCATCTTAAAATTCTTTTTGAACTCTTTCATTTTTTCTTTGAATAATTCCTTATCGAATCCGTCAAAATTAAAAGTGAAGTGCCTTCTCTCTCCACGAATTTTATTGAGCTTATAATCAATCATATCTTCGTATTTGTAAAGTTCATCTTTGGGAATCCTTTCACCGTCTTTATACAATGCAGACAGTTCATCATCTCTGAAAACAGCTTTCCATTTAACTGTTTCCCCGTCTTCACGAGTTTCAAAAGAAACAGATGTTTTGCCTCTGTCCGAATCCAACATTGTATATTTTTCATGATAGACTTTGTGAGTAGAACTGCATCCAAATAAAATAAGTGTGGAAAAAAGCAGAAGGCTTAAAAATATATATTGTTTTTTTTGAAATGAATTTGCCATTTTTACCTCTATCTGTTTCTTCTTTAAGATTAAGACGAAGCAAAAGCAAATGGGTTTCATAATGAATTTATAGTATTATGAACATAATTGACAGGAACAATATTAAAGGCCTTAAGTCTAAACATTTGAAAAGATACCCATTGCTTACTGTCATAATTCAATTAAGGTGACAAAATGAAAAAATTAACGCTGGCTTTACTTATTGTTTTATTTGGGAATCTGATTTTTGCCGGTTTACCTCAAACGGAAACCCAGCTTAAGGAATTATTAGCCAAAAAAGAATTTTTCAGGATGAGAAGGATATTAGAACAGAATCCTCCGGGCATCAGTAACGTAAAAAAATTATACTTTAATGCTTTTATGGAAAATGCTTTTAATAAGAATCAGAATTCCATTAATTCAGTTGAATCCTTATTAAGCAATTATTCTGATGCCTTAGATGATACAATGAAAGCCAGGTTACTAAAAATTCAGCTGGATAATTTTTACAAGACTTATGAATATGAAAAGGCTGGAAAAACCGGGGAAATAATTCTGGCTATGTATAAGAGTGTTTTGGATAGTATTGAAATTGCGGACGTAGAAAATTCAAATGTAATTTATAATGCATTAGCCAAAGCAGAAAAGCAAAGTGTTTCATTTAAGAGTGAAGTTAAAATTCCACTGAAGCGGGATTTAGCTAAACTTATGAATGTGCCGGTTAAATTTGCTGATAGTTTATATGATTTTATTTTTGATACCGGTGCTAATGTTTCCACCATTAATACTACTCTTGCAAAAAAACTGGGACTGAAAATCTTTGATGTTCGTATCGATGTGGGAAGCAGTACAGGCGTTCAAAACAAATCTGCAATTGGTGTTGCAGATAGTTTTTATATGGGTGATATATTAATTCGTAATGCGGTGTTTCTTGTTGTACCAGATGAGTTGATTTCATTTCCATCAATCGGGTATTATGTGAACGGAATTATTGGTTACCCTGTAATTGAACAACTTAAAGAAGTGAGAATAAATAAGAACGGGTATATAACTATTCCTGCTCAAACAGTTAAAAGTGAATTGAATAATCTGGCGCTGGATGGTTTAATGCCGATTGTTTCTTTTGTAACTGACAGGGACACTTTATGTTTTCATTTTGATACCGGTGCAAAGCATACGGTTTTATTCAAACCGTATCTTGATAAGTATAAAAATGAAGTAATTGAGAATGGGAAACCTGAAGTTGTACAAAGAGGTGGTGCAGGTGGCATGGTTGAAACAGAAGTGTATACATTACCCGATTTCAATTTTTATGTCGGGAATAAAAAGATTGTGCTTACAGATGTTAAAGTGCTAACAAAAAACATTGATGAGGCCGGTGATAAATTTTATGGGAATATCGGGCAGGATTTGATTTCTAAGTTTGATGAAATGATACTGAACTTTGAGGATATGTATATTGATTTTAAGTAAATAGGTTCAAACTGAAATTCGTTATATAAAAAGGAGTCTGTTATATTTATTACAGACTCCACTTATTTTAATACAAATTAAATTTTACAATCAGGCCGGAATTTTAAGGATAGAATCTGATTCCCAAAGCAGCTTCACCTTGTGAACCAAAATCGGGGGCCATACCAACCAACGCACCTAATTCAAGGAATATTTCTAACGGAGTTCTGCGGGGAATTATATTTACACCAACTAATCCTTTAATTCCTAAACCAAGTTCACCGGATTTGCGATAATAGAACCTGTCATTCCTCCATTCATACCAATAACTGTTTCCTTCGCCAAAGCCTAACACACCGCCCGGACCGGCATACATTTTTACAATAGAAGAATTAAACGCATCGAAATGCCAGAGATATTCAACATCCAATCTTGGTTTACCAAAGTATGAAGTGCCTAAGTTTCCAACAAGAGCATTCTCGCTGTTAAACCAGTACTTTACAGTAATACCGGTAGGTTCACCCAGTATAATTCCGAATCCGAAATCTTTTCCTCTTGGGCTTTGACTGAATAAATTAATACCCAATAACATTACGAACATTAACACAAACACAATCCTGATTTTCATAATTGTCTCTTATATTCTCATTTATAAATAACAAACAGGGTAGAATTTTACAAGTATATAAATTAGAACCGCATTAATTTAATTCTAAATCTTCCGTTAAAGTTTTGCAAACTATCCAATTAAAAAATCGCCCGCATTTACGGGCGATTTATTGAGCTGTTTATTTAACTTCTTTTAAAATCCCTTCTTCATTAGCAAGATCCCATATTTCCCTAAAGCCAAGTTTAATGATGTTCATCATTTTTTTATAATCAGCTTTATCAGCAGTATCACTTGGTTTGTGGTAATCATCATGAAAGCCTGCCATAAAATAAAATATTGGAATATCTTTTTCTGCAAAGGGAGCATGATCGCTGCCACCACCCGGTCTATCCGAAGCTTCGAATTCAATATTTAATCCGAGAACTAATTCTTTATTATACTTCTCTGAAAGTTCTTTAAATACGGGATATGCTTTAGTATAATTCAGACTGCAGTTTACGCCAAGAGAATCTTCACTATCATTTCTTGAAATCATATCGTAATTCAGGTTAAGAAGGATTTTTTTAATTGAAGGTGGCGGATTGCTGACGAAATATTCAGAACCTAATAATCCCTTTTCTTCTCCTGTCCATAAGGCAAACATAATTGATTTCTTTGGTTTCACTCCTGCTTCTGAAAAAGCCTTTACCAATGCAAGAACACCAACTGTTCCGCTTGCGTTATCGTCTGCTCCGTTCCAAATGTATCCTTTAGCCATGCCAAGGTGGTCGTAATGAGCACCAACCACAATTACCTCATCTTTATCTTCACCTTCAATTAAACCTAAGATGTTTCTTGTACCTATAAGATTGGTTTTTGTTTGAGATTTTATACGGATAATTATATCATCAATATCTTTTGATGCAGGTTTCAATTTTTCGGCAGCATATTTTTCAAATTCTGAAATACTGATTTTACTTTTCTCTATAATTTTGTTTGCAACCCTTTTAGTAACTACGATATTAATTAACCTGGAGCTAATTGTATCTCCGGGAAGGTCCATGTTATTATATTTGCCTGCAATTAATTCGGTTTCACCTTCATAGTTTGGTGTATTGTATCTTAACGGCATATTAGCAGCCCAGTTTTGCGGTAAATTTTTATTATCAATAATTTCAATCACTCCTACTGCACCGGCATCTTTAGCCCAACGGTTTTTATCTCTTGATAAACCCCACTCCTCCCTTCTGTCCTTTGGTTTAAAAATTTTAAATGCTTCAGAAGAAGTATCTTTAATACCCGGGTAGCCCGTAAGTCTAAGTATTATTTTCCCTTTCACATCAATACCGGCAAAATCATTGTATCCTTTTCCTTCGTTCTTATACCCATAACCAACAAAAACAACAGGTGCTTCCAATTCAATATTTGCCAGAGAAGAATATATATCAAAATCAGTCCTGTAACCAAAACTTAATATTTCTTTGTTATCATCTTTTACTTTAATAATTGATAATTCCTGATGATCACCCGGTTCAGAATTAATCAAATTAAAGTTTTGAAAATAAGTCGGGATGCTTTCTGGTCTTCTGCCTTTTCGCCATTCACTCCAGGAAGGATTTTTTACCTGAATGTCTCCGGCTGGTTTAATACCATAAATCCGGAACAGACTTGCAATGTACTCACCCGCCAGCATATTCCCTTTAGTTCCGGTTTCTCTGCCCTCTGTATAATCCGATGAAAGAAATTCAAGTGGACCTTTTAATGATTCGATCGTAATTGAATTTAATCCTTTTAGTACGGGATCTGTCTGTGCAAAAGATAAATTCAGGGAAAGAAGTAAAGAAATTACAACGATGAATAGTTTGTAGTTTTTCATATTTACTCTGTATGGTTAGTTCAATTGTCGCAAAAGTAAAAAAGTTTAGGTTAAATAAGAAATACGTTTGGAAAAAATATTAGCAACAAAAGAAAGAAAATATTAAAACCAAAATATTTACAAGACTTCATTTGTATGATTGAAATCTAATTGACATTTGCAATCCATTAGATTATAATTAAATGCATTTCTAAAAGAACATGAGTAAAAGGTTTAATTAACAGAGATATTCGTATGAAACAGTCACCAAATGAAAAAGCCGGCAAAGAATCAAAGCGACCTAAAAATTCAGAGATGTTTAAAGAAAGCTATCAGAATTTATTCAATCATAATCTTGCTGGGACGTATAAGACAACATTTGAAGGTAATATAGTTGATTGCAATGATGCATTTGCAAGAATGCTTGGTTATAATTCAAAAGAAGAAGTTTTAGATCTGAATGCTATTGATTTATATTTCGCTTCATCAGACAGAAGCAGGTTTATAAAAGAATTAAAACAGAATAAAATTTTAACTGCAAATACTTGTTTGTTAAGAAGACGGAATGGGAGCCGTTGCTGGATTCTTGAAAATACTTTTATTGACAAAGGAAATTTTATCGTAGGAACTGTAATTGACATCTCAGAACGGGAAAGAGTGGAGGAATCTTTACTGGAAGCCGAAGAAAAATACCAATTATTGGTTGAGATGTCGCCTACCTGTATTGTAATTCACATGAACAACAATGTAGCTTATGTTAATGATGCAACCGTAAAGTTTTTTAAAGCTAAAAACAAAGAAGAATTACTGGGCAGACCGATATTTGATTTTATTACGACTGAATATCATACAATAGTAAAACAGCGCATTTACAAGATGCAAACAGAAATGAAAGGTGTACCTTTAATTGAAGAAAAATTTATTTGTCTTGATGGTTCGGTTGTGACTGTTGAAGCGGCAAGCGTTCCGATATATTACCGGGGGCTGCCGGCTTACCAGGTGGTATTCCAGGATATTACAGAGCGGAAGAAAATGCGCATTGGTTTAATTAAAGATGAGCTGAAGTATAAAGAATTTATTGAGTTGCTGCCTCAACCGGTTTTTGAAACCGACAGGGAAGGGAAAATTCTCTCAACGAATGAATGCGCAATTAATTACTTCGGTATTTCTCCTGAAAAAATTGTGGAAGGGATTAATATATTCGATTATATAGTTGCCACAGAACGGGAAATTGCGAAAAATAATTACAGGTTAAAACTAAATAATGAAGCAGTACCGCAAACTGTTTATACTCTTCAAAGATCTGATGGTACTACTTTTCAGGCAGTAATTTATTCATCGGTTGTTTATAAAAATACCGAACCGGTTGGTTTAAGGGGAATTATTCTTGATATAACCGAACGAAATAATATCGAAGAGTATGAAAGAAAAAGAAAAGATAAAATTATATGGAACCAGACTGCATTACTTGAACTGAATAAGATTGATAAAACTGATTTAAAGGTTGCAGCCAGAAAAATATGTGAAATTGATGCACAGACTCTCGGAGTAGATTTTGTAGGTGTATGGACAAGGGATAGCAAATTATTGGATATTACCTGCAATAACCAGTACGACCTTCAAATGGATAAACACAGTGAAGGAACTTTTATTAAAGTTGATGAGAACATTGCTAAAAAAATGTTCGGAGTATTTGAGGAAGAAGGTATAATTGCAATAAATGATATATCCAATGATCCGCTAATTGAAAGTTTTCTCAATAATAAATTCCTGCACCCGGATGTCCATTCCTTATTATATGTTCCCGTCTGGTCCCAGCATTCAATTGTTGGTATGGTTTGCCACGAGTGTTTACAGAAAAGAGAATGGACATTGGAGGATATTAATTTTACCAAATCGATTGCTGATATCATTTCTATAGTTCTGTTGACTGTTGAAAGAAAGAATGCTGCCGACCAGATTAGAAAAAATGAAGCATACTACAGGGCAATAGTTCAGGATCAAACTGAATTAATCCGAAGGTACCTGCCTGATAGAACCTTAACATTTGTTAATGATGCATACTGCAGGTTTCATAATATGAGCAAAGAAGAATTGATAGGAAGAAAATTTACAGATTTCATACCCTCAGAAGAACTTGATATTGTTGAAGAGAATATCTCCGATCTTAATGCTGATAAACCTATAGTTTCTTATGAGCATAAAGTAAAACTTAATAATGGAGAAATAAGATGGCAGCAGTGGGTAGATAGAGTTATACTCTGTAATGAAAACGGTGAAAGCCTTGAGTTTCAGGCAGTTGGAAGAGATATTACATTGCAGAAAAAAATGGAGAATGAACTGATCCTATCCAGGAAGAAGACGGAAGAAAGCAACCGCCTTAAATCAATTTTCCTTGAAAATATGAGTCATGAATTAAGAACTCCTATAACCGGTATTTTAGGACTTACGGAATT
>CAZIDB010000139.1:0-12418 GCA_964537965.1 uncultured Melioribacter sp.
GATTGGCACAATACTCTTACATTGTAAGATATTTCAGGTCCTTCACCATCAGATACAGCCAGGTCAAACAGGTATAAATCAGTATTGTTTGTTTCAATTGAAATTAGCGGAGTAGTATAGCCAAAATTATTTTTTTCATTAGTTTCGACAACTGCAAAATCGGCATCTGTGACTACACCAAGGTAATAATAGTTATCAGGTAAACCAGATATGTTTAATCCAACAACTTGCCTGGTAAGCTCACCACCAAAGACAGGTACATTATCGTTATAAGATGCTACAAAATAATCATTAGTATTTATTCTTGAATCTGTTGAAAGATAGACATAACTAAATATACTGGTGGCAGGTTCTGAAGCATACGTTCCATTGTTTCTTATTGTGTATTCAAAATTGATTGGATTTGTATTTTGGGTTAGTAAAATATTTGTAATCTCGAAATCATAATCGTTGGTAAAGGTGCCTATTGTTACATTTGAATTCCAGGCACAACGAATATTATTGTCTTCATCCGTTTCTGCTAAAACATCAGTCGCATCCATTTTGAAAAATAAGTTATAGGTCCCATTAGGAATTCCTGTAACATCTGCTTCCTGTTCTACTGAAAAAATATAAGGTAAACCAGGCTGGATATCATTATTTACAAATATCCCGTAGGCAAAGTAATCAGCAGCATCAAATAAATAATCTGTAGAGAGATATGCATCGATTGCAAAGGTTCCGCCTGGAATTATATCCGTTCCTTTGTTTCTAAATCTTATGTTAAATGAAATTGTCGGACTTCTGGGAACACCAATCCAGGCATCATAAATTTCAAGATCAACACCGGTTGTAGTTCTGTTAATTATTTCCCTTTGGCTATTAATGTTTTTATTTAAACTTACATCCTCTGCTATAACTTCAGTTGTTTGGTTAATGATTTTTCGATTCTTATTAGCACCAGCAGGAAGAATTTGTGGTGATAGATTTTCCGTATTCGTAACCTTTCCATCTTTAATGGTTACTTTAAGGAGAGGTGATTTCTGTTTATTTTGTGTTTGCGCTATTGTAATTGAACTCAAGAAAAACAACATCAAGATAATTATAGATAACAATCTAAACCGGATGCTGTGTGAATAACTGGCTCTTATAAATAAATTGAAATTGTTTTTCATAAATCACCACTCCATATTGTTTATTATTTTGAAAGAATCATTTTTTTAATTTCAGTATATCTATCTGTTTTCAACCGGTAAAAGTAAATACCGCTTGATAGATTAGAAGCATGAAACTCAACCTCATAATTCCCGGCATCTTTATTTCCATTTACAAGTGTAATCACTTCTCTGCCAAGTACATCATAAATTTTTATTGTTACGTTCATAGCCTGAGGCAGAGAATATTTTATTGTTGTTGCCGGATTAAACGGATTTGGATAATTCTGATATAATTTAAACTGATCCGGTACTGTTATCCTTTCTACACTTAAGATCTCGATTGCAGAATTATTTATAGTTATCGATTCGCCAGGTTTAATAACCTTGTTAACAATCTTGCCGCCAAGTAAGTCTGTTATTTTTAGTTCGGTACCTACTGCTTTTAATTTTATTGGATATTCTGCTGAACTGATTTTTATTTCCTTCATCCCTGAATTTAATTCTTCCACTAACCTGTCTGTTGTAAATCTGAAATCAAAAATTCCATTAGGAGGAATTGGCGGTAATTCAAATCCGGCTATATCCGATTCTTTATCAGTAAAATATAATATTCCCTCCTTCCCTCCTGCATCGGTTAATTCGATGCTTGACCAACTACTGCCGATTTCATTTGATGCAATATTTTCTTTTGCAATGTAACTGCCCGCAATATCAATTACGCCCGCCTGATTAGCCTTTATCCAATATCCCTTTCCGCTTTTTAAGGTATCAGGAATTATATATCCATTGCTATAACCAAAAAAGTTTGATGTTATTATTCCGGCAGGTACAGTTGTAATATTTGTAACGGCAATATTCCTTTCATACAGACCTATAATATTCCAACCGCTTGATAAATTAATATTTTGCGTTGGTTTTATGCCTGTTACTTCAACTGATGGAGATACTCCGTTTCCAAACTTTAGCCAGTAGCCTGACCCGTTTACAAGTGAATTAGCTATGCTATAGCCATTGTTATAACTATATGCGTTTGAAGCAGCAGACGGAAAAATTGTACTCACTTCCATATTATCCAGTATTAAAGGAATTGACATTAAATTCCATCCCGCTGCAGTTGCAACTTCACTCCTTACTCTAAAAAAGGAACTTATTAAATTCTGGTTGATAAATCCGGAACTTAACAGCATTGTTGGGTTTGAACTGTTCCCGATTGTTCCGGTCTGCCCTATTGCGCATACTATTTTATAATTAGAAGAAAGGCAAGCACTACCGCCCTGATCGAAAACTGAATTTTTTATTTTATAATTTGTGCTTGTTTGAGAAAACAAAAAAGTTGTGCACAATATAAGCGAGACAATTAAAGTTATTTTTCTCATTTCATTTCTCCTTCTATCTTTTATTTGTCTTGAATCATTTTATTCAATTCATTCTGCTTTTTCATTTCTTCCATCTTTTTATGTTGTTCATAATTAATTCCCCTTTCTTCTGATGCTCCAAACAGTTCAGGGAATATATATTTACCTTTTTCAGTTGTTGGTTTATCAATTTCAACTTCAATGCGATGTGAATTTGCATAAGCATCTTTACGGATACCTGTTACCATCCATGAAACTTTCAGGCTTGGCGTTCCGCCTGCTATTTTGAAATGGTTATTAGTAATTTCTTCTGCAACATAAATCTGTGCATATCCACCAATGCATGTTATTTGGTAACGGAAATCTTTATTAAGCGCTTCAAACCAATCCGGCAATTCAATAATGGCTTCACCGGAAGTGTTTAGCACAACAGTTCCGTCATAAATGTTTTTCATATCAGGCGATTCAACAAATGAATGCTGAAGATATTTATTTGATGGGTCAAGCGGATGATCAATTCTGAATGCACCTCCTGGTTTCCATAATGTCCCCAATATATTTACATTACCATTAAATTCTCCAGCAGTACCTGATGGATTGTACCCATAAACTGCATATCCTGAAGTTGAACAATATCCATATACTCCAAAATTCTGCCCAAAACCAACTACTCCTCTATCAGATGCCGATCCGTATACACCACAATCTTGCGCCTCACCATAAACACCATAATAGTAAGCCTGTCCGTACACACCATAATTGTAATCGGTGCTGCTGCTGCCACCCACACCCCACAATCCTGTATAAGTACCTACAGTCTTTGCTCCGTAGTAACCTTCACCCCAAAGGCCATAACCATTATTTGCGACTCCGTAAACACCTTTTCCATTGTCTCCGCTGCCGGTACTATTTCCAGAAACACCTATTGTTGTTGAATTACCATATACACCAGAACCTGATGTTGATTCTCCGGCTACTCCACCATTTGTGCCTGTTCCATATACACCTGTACTTCCGTTTCCATGAACTCCATATCCATTTGTGGATTCTCCAAATACTCCTTTTGCATTTGCACCTGATCCTGAACTAATTCCATATACGCCCGCATTTGAACTTGAGGAACCATATATTCCATTACTTGTTCCTGATGTGCCCATTACTCCATACCCATCATTGGATACAGCATAAACACCCGCAGCATTTCCGTTTGCATAAATTGCAGTGCTGCCTTCACCATATAAACCATATCCGTTTGGTGATACACCTTTCACTCCTATTGCACTTCCACCCATTCCCGAACTTGATCCCAGTATTCCAATATTAGATTGAGATGAACCTTCAAGACCGTTTCCACTTCCGGTATTCTGCACATTTAATCCGTAAGTTGAATTTGTGTTTGACCAGCTTTCACCAAAATGATTATGACTTGTTGAACCACCATCGTCTGTTCCGTCTGCAAATGCACCTGGAACATCTCTAAGCTTATACCAGCTTACAAGATCATCTGTTTGGTTTATTGTTCCGTCATTTGTAGCAAGATCATTTTTTAGGGGAAGATTAATAGCAACGTTAGGCCCGGTCTGACTGTTAATTGATAATCCACCGCCAACGGTGATATCAACTATTCCGTTGTCAACTCCATCTGCAAAACCAGTAGGAACATCTTTTAACTTTGTCCAGTTTACAGGGTCATCAGTTTCATTTGGAGCGCCATCATTTGCATTAGTATTCAATTCAACTGTGGTTGTTGGACCTGTTGGATTTGTTACTGTTATTCCTGTTCCTCCGTTTATCTGTGTTATTCCGCTTGTTGATGAACCAATGTCATCTGTACCGTCTGCAAAGTCTGCCGGCATATCTTTTATCTTTGTCCAGCTTACAGGGTCTTCTGTTTGGTTTACTGTTCCGTCATCTGTGTTTACTTCTGTCTTTGTATAATAAAGAGAATTGTGATTATGGCTTGCATCTGCAAAACTTGATGATGGTAACCCGTTTAGTGTTACTGCATCTGCTGCTTTAAACGAATAACCTACGCTTGTAAGTTTTTGTCTCGGTGTCATCTCAGGATCTGTTCCTACCTGAACGCCAAGATATTTAATCGTTCCATCAAAAATGTAAAGCGGAATTGGATTGTTGAATCCAAGCTGAACACTGAATAAACCATTGCTTACAGTTACTGTTTGTGTCTCTGTCCATAATGATGATGTTGTTGTCCCATCAATGTAAATAGAAAAATTGATTGTGTAAGTACCGGTAATTGGATTTCCGCTTATATCGGAAAGCATTCCCTGGTAATTAATCTGTTGTGGTATCTGTGCAATTATCAGGGAAGAAATAAATAACAAAAAAACGAATAGGAAATATTCTTTTCTCATCTTGTTTTTCCCTTAAATGAATATTATTTATTGTTTATTTAATAACAGAAGATTTTTTCATCTCTTCCATCTTTTTATGTTGTTCATAATTTATTCCCGCTTCTTCGGATACACCAAACAATTCAGGGAAAATATATTTACCTTTTTCAGTTGTTGGTTTATCAATTTCAACTTCTATTGGATGAGCAATAGCATAAGCATCTTTACGTATTCCGGTTATCTGCCAGGAAACTTCCAATCCTGAAGTACCGCCTGCAATTTTAAATCTGTTGTTGGATATTTTTTCCGCAATATAGATCTGTGCATATCCGCCGATGCATGTTAGCTGGTAACGGAAATCTTTATTAAGCGCTTCGAACCAATCAGGTAATGTAATAACAGCTTCCCCATTGGAGTTTAGAATAACCGTTCCATCATAAATGTTTTTCATATCAGGCGATTCAACAAACGAATGTTGAAGATATTTATTTGATGGGTCAAGCGGATGATCAATTTTGAAAGCACCTGCTGATTTTGACACTGTTCCCCATACGGTTACATTACCATCAAAACCACCAGCATTACCGCCACGATTTACTCCATAGATGGAATATGCAGAAGTAGAATTGGCATAACCAACAACTCCATATTCTCCGATCCCTGCAACACCAACATTAGCACTGCTACCATAAACACCATAACCTGGTCCTCCTCCATAAACACCATATGTATAACCGGTATTTGATGCTAAACCGCATATACCACAATATTGCGCCTCACCATAAACACCATAACAGCCAGCCTGTCCGTACACACCATAATTGTAATCGGTGCTGCTGCTGCCACCCACACCCCACAATCCTGTATAAGTACCTACAGTCTTTGCTCCGTAGTAACCTTCACCCCAAAGGCCATAACCATTATTTGCGACTCCGTAAACACCTTTTCCATTGTCTCCGCTGCCGGTACTATTTCCAGAAACACCTATTGTTGTTGAATTACCATATACACCAGAACCTGATGTTGATTCTCCGGCTACTCCACCATTTGTGCCTGTTCCATATACACCTGTACTTCCGTTTCCATGAACTCCATATCCATTTGTGGATTCTCCAAATACTCCTTTTGCATTTGCACCTGATCCTGAACTAATTCCATATACGCCCGCATTTGAACTTGAGGAACCATATATTCCATTACTTGTTCCTGATGTGCCCATTACTCCATACCCATCATTGGATACAGCATAAACACCCGCAGCATTTCCGTTTGCATAAATTGCAGTGCTGCCTTCACCATATAAACCATATCCGTTTGGTGATACACCTTTCACTCCTATTGCACTTCCACCCATTCCCGAACTTGATCCCAGTATTCCAATATTAGATTGAGATGAACCTTCAAGACCGTTTCCACTTCCGGTATTCTGCACATTTAATCCGTAAGTTGAATTTGTGTTTGACCAGCTTTCACCAAAATGATTATGACTTGTTGAACCACCATCGTCTGTTCCGTCTGCAAATGCACCTGGAACATCTCTAAGCTTATACCAGCTTACAAGATCATCTGTTTGGTTTATTGTTCCGTCATTTGTAGCAAGATCATTTTTTAGGGGAAGATTAATAGCAACGTTAGGCCCGGTCTGACTGTTAATTGATAATCCACCGCCAACGGTGATATCAACTATTCCGTTGTCAACTCCATCTGCAAAACCAGTAGGAACATCTTTTAACTTTGTCCAGTTTACAGGGTCATCAGTTTCATTTGGAGCGCCATCATTTGCATTAGTATTCAATTCAACTGTGGTTGTTGGACCTGTTGGATTTGTTACTGTTATTCCTGTTCCTCCGTTTATCTGTGTTATTCCGCTTGTTGATGAACCAATGTCATCTGTACCGTCTGCAAAGTCTGCCGGCATATCTTTTATCTTTGTCCAGCTTACAGGGTCTTCTGTTTGGTTTACTGTTCCGTCATCTGTGTTTACTTCTGTCTTTGTATAATAAAGAGAATTGTGATTATGGCTTGCATCTGCAAAACTTGATGATGGTAACCCGTTTAGTGTTACTGCATCTGCTGCTTTAAACGAATAACCTACGCTTGTAAGTTTTTGTCTCGGTGTCATCTCAGGATCTGTTCCTACCTGAACGCCAAGATATTTAATCGTTCCATCAAAAATGTAAAGCGGAATTGGATTGTTGAATCCAAGCTGAACACTGAACAAACCATTAGAAACCGTTACTGATTGGGTTTCTGTCCAAAGCGCTGATGAACCCGTAGCATCATTATAAAGATTAAAATTAATAGTATAAGTACCAGTAAGCGGTGTACCACCCGCATCGGTAAGCATTCCCTGGTAATTAATCTGTTGTGGTACCTGCGCAATTATATTTGAAACAAATAGTAAAATAACAAAGAGCATAAGGTATGATAATGCCTTCATTTTAATCTCCAAATATTTATGATAATTATTTTAGTCCTGTAACCTTCTGTATTAATTGCGGAAGCTGAAAAAGATTTTCTTTATTCAAATATTCACTTGCACCGGCATTAAGAGCAATAAGCCTGTACTCTTCTTCCGGCAATTGTGAAATGATTATTATCTTTATCCCCGGGGAGTTACCCTTGATTATTTTACAAGCTGTTAAACCATCTGTTTTACCCATCATAATATCCAACAGGATAAGATCCGGTTTAACTTTTTGAGAAAGAATGATTGCATCATCGCCATCAGAACATTCATAAATCTCTAAGTTGATAGAATGCTGTAACAGCAGCTTCTTTACCAGATTTCTTACTTTCTCAAAATCATCAACGATTAATATTTTCACCTTAGGATAGCTTTAATATTGTTAGCCGTTAAATTATTTTTTTACAGCGTTCAAATAAATAGAGAACTATACTCTATTTTTGTAAGTACATGTACTTAGTTGGAAAAGAGACAGGAGGAGATTAAGGATAAGAGTAAGAGCAAGATTACGAGTAAGTTTACCAGCCACTGGCTGGAGAAAGAGAGGAAATATTAAAGTATGAAATTCTGTTATTGGGACATTTTATATGAGTATCTTAATTCCGATATAGAAGAAGTAACACTTTTTTATATTTAACAAAACTCACCCCTCGCGAATGAAACGACAAAAATCCCCTCTCTTACCAAGAGAGCCTGCCTGCCGCAGGCAGAGGGGAAAAACCTGCGACAGCAGGTTGGGGTGAGTTAAAAAATTATTACTTATTTAATACGTCCGATGAATTCTTTTTGTTCGTCTCATCACCTAATCTTTACTGATTGGTTATTTTCATTTGTTCTAAATCGGAATGAAGATAAGTACGGTTGTTTCTTTGTGCTACTTTTAGCTTAGAAATGATTTGTGTTCAATTGCAAAAAGAAGAAGACTGTTATAACCGCATAATCCAAGTTTCTTTGAGATATTTATCCGGTGGTTCTGAACTGTTCTGAAACTGATAAACATTTCCTTAGAAATCTGGACACTTGTTTTGTTTAATGATAGCAATTTTAATATTTGTTTCTCTGTCTGCGTTAATTGATTTATACTTTGTTTCAGATTATTGTTTTCAATCTGTTCTTTTTTATTGCGTAAAAGTTTATCGGTAAGTTCTTTGCTGATATAATATCCTCCCTGTGTAACTGTATTCAGGCAGGTTAGTATTTCACCGGGAGTAGAATCTTTAAGAAGATAACCTCTTACTTCATTCTCCATTGCTTCTTCAAGATATTCCTCATCATTATACATTGTAAGAATGACAGGCAAGGTCGGCAGATCATTCTCGGCAATATATTTTGCAATTTCAATTCCTGAATATCCGGGCATTGAGATATCGAGTATAGCAACATCAGGTTTCTTTGTTTTAATAATTTCAAGCGCTTCATTACCATTACCAGCGAATCCGCAAATCTTAAATTGCTTTTCTTTTTGAATAATTTTGATTAATCCTTCTCTGAAAACAGGATGGTCATCTGCAAGAAATATTTTAATCTCTTTGTTCATTATAAAGCTTTATTTATTATGATTGTAATCTTAGTGCCTGTCTCTTTGGACGACTCAATATTAAATTCGCCTCTAAGCAAACGGGCTCGTTCTTTTATACTTTTTAATCCTAATCCTTCTGTTAACTTACCCTGAATTTCTTTGTCGTAAATATCAAATCCCTTTCCGTTATCTTCAACAATTATTTCAATTAAATTCTCTTTATTCCTCAGAAGTACATTTGCACTTGTTGCCTGGGAATGCTTAATAATATTATTGACAGATTCCTGTACTATCCTGAAAATGTTTATCTCTGCTTCCTTTGGAATAAGCCCTGGTATATCATCAATTTCATAATTGAATTTTATGGTTACCGATTGAGATATCTTGTTAATCATTGATATAAGAGCTTTCTTTAGTCCAAGCCTTTCAAGCTGATGCGGATGCAATGTGGTTGAGATTTCTTTAACCTCATCTATAGTTTCTTTTATTAAATCCGAAATATTTTCAAGTTCATTATCTTCTCTCACGTCAGATGACTGATAAATATGAAGAAGATTTTTTATAACAAGTAAATTTTGTCCAAGGCTGTCGTGTAATTCCTTAGAGAGTCTTTTTCTTTCTTCCTCCTGGGATTCGATAAGTTGTTTAGAGAACCGGTTTTGCCTTTCTCTTTCAAGCTTAATCTTTTTTAATTTTGAATTGACATATAAAAAGATTAAAGTAAGAACGAAAAGAGTTGCAGCTACCCTGAAGAATATATTATCCCAGAATGGTGGTTTTATGTACACAAATATTTTTTTCGAAGTTGTACTCCAGACACCATCATTATTGGCGGCTTTAATTTTTAAAATATAGTTGCCCGGTTTAAGATTCGTGTAAGTAACAAATCTTTTGCCTGCATCCGTAAAAGTCCAGTTTCTATCAAAGCCGTCAAGATAATATGCATAACGGTTTAAATTTGGCTGTGCATAACTAAGTGCAGCAAATTCAAATGAAATAACATCATCCTCATATGTAAGATCAATGGAGTCAACTTCACTTATAGGTTTATTGAAAATTACTTCCTTGTTAAATTTTTTAAAGGATGTTAAAACTATTGGTGGCACATAAGTGTTTATTCTTATTTTATCGGGATGAAAAACATTCAAGCCGGAAGGCCCACCTAAATAAATAGAACCATTTATATCTCTATAACAGGCATTTGCTTCAAATTCATTTCCAAGCAAACCATCATTGGAACGAAAATGTTTAATATGATGAGTAGCAGGATTGAACTTAATAATTCCTTTATCAGTGTTAAGCCACAGATTTTTTCTGTTGTCAGCAATAATTGCGAATATCGAAATATCTTTCAGCAGGTCATCATTTAAGCGCAGAAATTTTCCTGTTGCTTTATCAAATTTATTCAGGCCTTTGTCTGTACCAATCCAAAGCGAATTTGTATCGTCCGCTTCCCTGAAAATTGCCTGGACCCTGTTGCTGCTTACAGTTCTTTTATTACCGGGGCTGTTAACAAAATAACTGAAAATATTTGTTCGTGTATCAAGCCGGTTTAATCCTCCTCTTGCTGTCCCAATCCATAAAACATTCTCATCGTACAACAAAGTAATAACCAAATTATCAGAGATAGAATTTTTATCAGGAGAGTTTCTAAAATGAATAAATCTGTTCGTGTTGATATCTAATTTATCCAATCCGTTTCTTGTTCCTATCCAGAGGTTGTTCTTGTTGTCCTCAAATAAAGAATAGACAGTGCCGGATGATGTACTATTCGGATTACCATTTGGGTCAATGGTGTACTTTGTAAATTTTCCTGTCTCAATTTCATACCGGCATAGACCGGCAAGATAAGTTCCGATCCAGAGATAGTCTGAATACTTATTTGTCAGTGAGAGAACTGTATTCTGTGAAATACAATTTGCGCAGTCATCTTTATTTATAAAATGAGTAAAACTTCCTGTTTGTTTATCAAGTTTATTTAAGCCCTTGAAATTTGTACCGACCCAGATATTTCCAAATTTATCTTCTGTAACGCTTGTTACATAATTTTCACTTAAGCTTTTCGGATCATTCTGCTGATATGTGTATTGATGAAATGTTTCCTGCTTCAAGTCCAGTTTATTTATTCCACCGCTGAAAGTTCCTATCCAGATTATACCGTCATTATCCTGGTAAATAGAAATCACTTCATTACAGGAGAGACTTCTATAATCACTTTCCTGATGAAAATACCTTATGAATGAATTTTTATGACCAACAAACCTGTTAAGTCCATTAGCAGTTCCGATCCATAAGTTATGGTCTTTATCCTCAAATATTTTTCTTACATCATTAGCAGATAAGCTGGTTTCATCAGAAAGTATATTTGTATATGAATTAAATTCTTCGGTACTTTTATTCAGGCGGAAGATGCCATCTGAATAAGTGCCGATCCAAATGTATCCCTCTCTGTCTTCAAAGAGATTAGAGATTGGTAAACTAACTTTACCCGAGTTAAAGCCGGAGAAAAATCTTTTAATTGTTTCATTCTTCAGGTTAAATTTGTTCAGTCCGTTTTCCGTTCCAATCCAAATATCACCATCCCTGTCACATAATACAGATCTTATGTTACTATCAGTCAAACTACTCGCATCATTTGGATTATGAAGATATTTCTTAATGAGTTTCATTTCGGGTGAACACAGGAATAAACCTCTGTCTGTACCAATCCAAAAATTTTCCTGCAAATCCTGGCATACAGAATTAACTTTGCTTGCAGAAAAATCTTTATCAATTTTTACATGAACAAATTTGCCGGTTTTATAATCATATTTATTTAAGCCGCGTTTATCTGTACCAATCCATAAATTTTTCTTCCTGTCTTTATACAAGCACATTACACCGTTATCGGATAATGATAAAGAATCATCAGGATCATTTTTATAAACTTTAAACTGGTATCCGTCATAACGGTTTAAACCATCTTCAGTACCGAACCAAAGAAATCCTTTCTTATCTTGAATTACTGAAGTTACAATACTTTGAGAGAGACCTTGTTCAGTTGAGATATGTTCAAAATGAAGAATGTATTTCTGAGGAAATAAAACAAGGCTGGGAAATAAAATAAAATTGAATAGAAAGAATTTAAAAATTCTAAAACGAACAGAAATATTTCTGCACCCGGAATATGAACCCAATAGAGAACTAAAGCCCATATAAACCAATTATTTGAATGTAATTTTTAATTGAATCGGATAGCAAAATAAATAAAACATTCAATAATTGAAACAGCATTCTCCCTGAAGCTGGAATCATTTTAATTTATTCAATAACATTAAAAGCTTTTTTAGTTCCTTAGGAATTTCAAAATTCCTCTTGCTATTGCTGAAACCGGCAAGATAAATCATTCCATTAGTTATATGAACTATCTGCATACATTTCATTTTTTTTGTTCTGTACTTTGAACAATCCATTTTTAAGAAAAGGTATTATTATTTTATTACCATCATTTTCTTTGTACTGCTGAATACTTTCCCCCCGCTTATTTCCTTTTCTTCAATCCTGTATAAATAAATCCCCGATGACAGATCGCTTGCATTAAATTCAAT
>CAZIDB010000140.1:0-12391 GCA_964537965.1 uncultured Melioribacter sp.
AGGAACATCAACATTAAAATATTTATAAAGCGGAATTACCTGCGCAAAGTAGCTTATCTCGCTTGGTCCGCCAATGTAACAGGCAGTCTTAAAAATATAATCCTGGCAAACAGGTCTTAACAAAACATTCGGACTGAACTTCTCCGGGGTATTTTCTATCTGTTCAAAAATTGTTTCTTTGGATAATCTTTTACGTTTGCCTCTTAACCTGAATTCATTTTCAACAGGTTCAATTAGATACCTGCCGTCATCCTCAGACATAAACAGATTTATTGGTCTTACCTTTACCTGGGCGTGGTATACTTCCTCAAGCTCTGCGCTTATTTTTACAAGTTCGGTTGAGTGCTCTCTCTGCTCTTCAATTTCTTTAATGAAGATTGGTTTAAGAATACTTTTTATATTCGTGTCTGAAGGATCAAAAATTATTAACCCGTATTCATCAAACAACTCAAAAATTAATTTCCTAAATGATTCCCTGAACGTAGCACCTTCCTTATAATAACCGGAAAGCATTTCCATAATCTTAGGTTTAAATTCATTATCCCGAAGGATTTTTGTAAGCTGCTCTGTAACACTGTTTATATTTCCGTTGAATGAAATATTGCCAACGCTTCCGCGGTTAATTTCCTCCGTAATACCGTCATCATAAATAATCTTTACAATCTCATTATTTTCGTCAAGAAGGTTGAACGAGCGGACTTCTTCAAAATCATGATCATCACCTTCAAGCCAGAAAACGGGTACGAAATGGTAACTATCGTATTTCTCATTGAAGAGATGAGCAAGTTCAATTGCAGTTATAATTTTATAAAAAGTATAAAGTGGGCCGCCGAAAATTCCAAGCTGCTGCCCGGTTACAATTGCAAATGTGTTATTCAGAACTAAACTATTAATGTTATCCGTTGTTTTCGGACTTGGATTAAAATCTATGTACTGCTTAGAAATTATCTGCTTAAGTGAAGCAAGATGCGACTTTTCTCTTTTCTCAAGCTTGGCAAAATGCTCAAAATAGTTTTTGCTGTCTCTGAAATCTTTTGGATAGAACCTCCTGACATTGTCAAATTCGTAAAGATAATCCAGGAAAAGATTCTGATGTCCGGGTATATCGCTAAAATTAATAAACATCTAATACTCCAAAATGACTTGATAAAAAATATAGAAAAATAGCTTGTTATTAAAGTCTAATATTAAATCATAATAAGATTTCGCGACACCTTATAAATAATACATACAAACGAAAATGATAGTAGAATTGATTGACACAAAGCCATAAATCCTTATAGAGTAATTAGGTCAATTATTACCTTTGATAAAAATGATATAATTAATATCTTTCGATAGTTGAAAATGAGAATGCAAATGAAGAAACTATCTTTTGTCATAATTTTATTCATGCTTACTGTCGGATTAAACTCATGTAAAAAGGATGAGCAAACACCGGTCGATAATTCAAATGGTAATCAGCAGGAACAATCGCCATCCATTCCTAAATTTACATTTACAGGACCTTCAACTTCTTCATCGGATCAGAATGTAAGTATAGTTAATTCGATTATTCAGAATATGAATGCAAGCAATATTCCGCAGTACAGGTTTCTTGCTGCCACTAAAAGCAACAGTTTGTGGACGAGAGTGTTTGTATCCGGTGATTTTGTTGTAACTCTGACCACAGAAGAAAAAACTGATTCATATATATGGCAAATGACTTACAACGGGACCAATGATTTTACTAATATCACCTATAACCACACTTTGATAATGGAAGTATATTCAAGTAAAGACAATAAAAAAGGGAATGGAAGTATTTATGACAATGGGAATATTGTAAGAACTTTTAAATGGGAAACCGATACCAATAATAATTTATCCGGTTATTTTATTGATAATACAAGCGCTACATCCTACCAAAGATGTAAGGTAATTGATAACGCCGATGGATCTGGTGAAGTTCAGATTTTACCGAATGATGTAATAAGTTATAAAGCCCAATGGTCAGCAAGCGGAAGCGGGCAGTGGTGGAATTATGATTCTACCGGAACAGTAACTGCAAGCGGTTCCTGGTAAACCATTATAGTTTTAATTCTATTTGCATACTGATATTATTATCCAAAGAATAATTTGTTCCGTTAGTTGCAATTTCCTTTAATTTAAAGTGCTCCCTGTATTTTAAAGTCAGTTTAAGGTAAGACAGCACATTATATTTTACAAGCAGATACCATCTGAATCCTTTTCCATATAATAATGCACTTGATAATACTCCATCCAGATCATTTTCATATTCATATAATCTTGTATCATACGAATCGGTATCATATAAAATTATTCTTGCTGAGATATTTAATTTGCTGACCGGTTTTATATTTACATCCTGCAAAAGAAAATAGCCATCTTCGCCTGGTTGTTGTCTTATGAACTGGTGAATATAATCGAATCTCGCTTTCAAATTAAGGATTGATAACAAACGATATTTAATTTCAAACTTTAGATTTTGAAGAAGCCGGTCAGCAATTGATTCAGAATCATTAAAATTAATTGTTATTTGTTTTTTCTCGTTTCTATATCGAAAAATGAATTCAATCTTTTTACTAAGCTTATTATAGTATTCGATATAGATTTCTCTGCCAACTAAAGGCAGAGTTGCCGAGAAGGATGAAAACGGGAATTTGAATTGATCATAATATACATTCACTCTTCCGAATTTTGATTTGATATTTATCCCGGTATAAAATCCTGTTTCGTTTCTTGTTTGTCCTGAATTTTCTCCAAATCCAAATCCAAAGAAATTATAATAATTACGGGAATAATTTCTGTAAGAAATGCATGCTGAAATGTTATCGCCTAAACTAAATTGCATATTATTGATTGTAGCCACGGCATTATTCCATGAAGTTTCACCATAAAGAAGCAGACTTTTAAGATTGATTTTATACGAAGCTGAATAGCAATTGAATGAAGAACCGTTGTACAAATTACTGAAGCTCTTACTGAAATAAGTATTGTAATAAAGTAAATCCAGATTTATTAAATCTTGTAATTTATAATGCAGGATGCTTCCAAAACTATTCTGATTGATATTTTTTTTCTTATTGATTTCGTTCGTTGTTCTATGGTAGCCAGTTTCTATTAGAGATGTTATTTGGTTGGTAAATGAATCAATGCCGGCATCAATCTTATTTGAGGAATAAAACAGTGTAAGATTAATGGCATCATAATTTGCTGAAAGAGCTGTACCTCTGAAAAATTTGTTTTCATTCGTGCTTAGATATGGCTTAATAATTTTGTTTGCTTTAAAAAGTGATTTTACCGTATTCCCGCTTTTTGATAATCCGTATGGTGACCACATTGCAAGTCCCTGACCAAACTCGATGTTAAAATCTCCGGCGATAATTTTTTTTATTATACCTAAATTTTCAGCGCAGATAAAAAACGAAGTGAAATCTGCATAGTTGTTTTCGCCGGCATCTTTTTCTGTAAGTAAACCAAACTTAATCTTATCCGAATAATTGACTCTTGCCCTGTTGTACAATTTATATTTATTGCCAAGATATTTGCTTTCATCGGTGCTGGAGGATGATTCAATTGATGAAATCATTCTTGAGCGGAAATCTAATTGCAGATAGGATTTGCTGATCTCTTCATTATCAGCTAATAATTTATTAACCCGATTATCAACAACAAAATAATCCTGTGCTTTAGTAATTTCGTCTTTATCAATCCCGGTGATTGACAATAATTCTTGGATTGAAAAAATGTATCCATTTGCCTGCCTGTAATTTATAATTTTCGAAGCCGTAAGATTCGAGATAAATGGAATTCTAAGAAAATCATTTATTGATGCTGTATTAACATTAACCGGATCAGAGGCGAGGTCTTCCAATAGATTTATAATTTCGCTTTCATCTTCTGTTTCTGAAGATGATTCAAGTAACTCCTCAATCGCATCGTGGTGGTCACTTAACGTATCTTCCTGCGGAAAGCATTTGATACTTAAACCGGTTACAAATAGCAGAATAAATATTTTTATCATCAGGATAATTATTTTATTTCAAGATATTCCTTAATCTTTGTTTGTCGTGATTTATTTCCCGAGAAACTTAAAAGTATTCCTACCTGATGAGTAAAACCTAAATCCTGGTGATTAAAAATTGCATAATCAACTTCAAGAAAGGAATAGATTATACCGATTCCGAAAGTGAATTTTTCCGGTTCAGATGAAAAACCTGTTCTAACAGCAACATAATTAAGTAAAAGATATTCAAGCCCAAGTCTAAGCGACATTGGTAATTCAATATCCTTTTCTGCCGCAACATTTATATTTGAATTTTCAAGAGGTGAATAACTTATACCGGCAGAGAATAAAGTAGGGATTTGATTCTTATCATCTCCAAATGTAGAGCGGGTAATATTTTTATAACAAAATCCAAACCTGATATCATCAGTAAGATAGGTTAACAATCCCAAATCAAATGTGAATGATAAATCGCTGCCGTAATTTTTAATAGATAGTGAGTGCAGGTTAGTCATCAATCCCACAAATAAATTCTTGGAGAAATTTTTTGCAATACAAAGGCTGATTTTATTTTCTTTATACAGATCGAAACCATACGTCATTGCTCCTATACATAAGTTGAAAAGTTTTAACGGTTCATGATAAGCAATAAAACCATTGGCAAGTTCTTTTAATCCAAATGGAGCAGGTGAGTAAAATAATCCGACTTCTCTCCAGTTCAATTGGGCGATACCAGCCGGATTGCTATAGATTGATAAAACATCATTGGATAAAGCAACATCCGAATTAGCTATAGATATTTGGCGAGCACCGGGATTTAACTGTGCAAAATTAAAGCTAAGCGGCAAAAGCAACAGGTAAATTATTTTGAATCTTTCCCTCATAAGACTCTCAATTTAGGTAGATTTATAATATTCAAATTTATATATTAAATCAACTTTTTTTGGAGAATTGTTTAAATGAAAAAACTTTTTGTATTGATGTTGATTTTACCTGTCTTATATATTGCACAGGAGTTGGATGCAAAAGTTACAATAAATAATGAGAAACTATTGGCAGTCTACAAAGATAAGTTGGCAAATTTTGCTCTTGATTTGGAGAACTATCTGAACAACACACGCTTCACCGGGCAGAATTGGGAATTTGACAGAATCAAATGTACGTTTAATATTTTTTTCAGCGCAGCCTCTAATGAAAATAGTTATTCGGCCCAGGTAAGCATTACCAGTTTAAGACCTGTTGAAGGAAGTACAAGTCCTTCATTAATGCTGAACATTGTAGATAACAACTGGGAGTTTTTATATGAGCCCGGGCAGTCGATGTATTTTATACAAGATTATGATGCATTAACAGACTTTCTGGATTTTTACGCTTTTATTATAATCGGTTTGAACGAAGATTCTTATGCTGAACTTGGAGGCACCGAATATTTTAATCAGGCTTATAATATTGCGATACTTGGTGCAAGCTCACCTGGCTCAAGCGGCTGGGATAAAGCAAGCAGTTCATACAACAGGAGAGGACTTATAGATGATATTCTAAATGAAAAGTACAGAACTTTCAGAGAAGATTATTTCAATTATCACTATAACGGAATTGATATTTATATTTCCAAAAAAGATGAAGCTCAAAAAAACATAATAAAACTAATTAAGAATCTTGAAGCGTTAAAAACCAAACTTGACATTTACGGTACCTTGGTGAAAACATTCTTTGATGCAAAGAGCGGGGAAATAGTTACATATTTAAAAGATTATCCGGATAAGTCAGTATTTAAATCTTTAAAGAAAGTAGATCCTCCGCATACGGCAAAGTATGATGAAGTTATCTATGATTGATCTTTATTGAAGTAATTGAGTTGAGATTATATAATCATCTTGGTCAATAATATTAACGATATTCTGCCCAGATGTTATTCTGCCGAAGTTGGAGTAACGACCGTTAAGGTGGGGGAATTTATTGTGCATTACGAACCATTGAGAACTTTCTGTGTCTTTACCTGAACTTGCCATTCCAACATTTCCTTCATCAAATTCTATCGGTGAACATTCCGAAACAATTTCGTAACCGGAACCACCCCAGCCAGTGCCATCCGGATCACCGGTTTGAATTACAAAATTCGGAACAACACGGTGAAATATTAAGTTGTCGAAAAAATTTCTTGATGCAAGGTAGCAGAAATTACCAACTGATATTGGAGATACATCAGGAGTAAGTTGGATTTCAAAATTTCCTTTGTTTGTAATTATTCTTACTCCATTATACCTGAAAGCATTTTGCCATATCTCATCAAACTTTATAGAAGGTTTTGGTAACAGAGCTTTAATTCCTCTTTCGTTCATAATCCATTTTTTAATTGAATAAAGTTCCGATTTTTCTAACTCGCTTTGTAACGATTGATAAAATTGCCGATCAGTTCTTTTTGCAAGTAGAGTTAATGAAATTATGCTTTCCGAATAATTGCTTTCGTTTAAATGAGTATGAATCTGACTTAGAATTATTTCTTTAATCCTGTCTTTATTCAGTTCAATAAAGATGCTGTCCATTCCTTCTGAAGCAATTGAAATTAGAGGAGCAGAATCTGAAGCAAGGAAACCTAAAATGGATTCCTGTAAAATTCTATTGTCAGGTAAGTATTTTTGAAGAGATAAAAGCGCATTCAGGATTTCAATTTTATCCGGCGCTGATGCATTTAAATTTTTGCTTAGTAAATAATCCAGGTTTCTTTCCGGGTTAATAAAGTTTTCTTTGAATGCTGCGTATAAAAACTTAGGCTTAATACTCTTTTCAAATTTTCGTACAGCAACAAATATTTCATCAGGGAATAACGAAGTAAAACTGATAAATAATTCACCAGCCGTATTTGTAGTATAAGTTCCGGAATTTTCCAAACGGTGGGTAATTTCATTCTTTAAAAATGTCTTCAGGTTATTATTTAAAGAAAGACTTCTGATCGATATTGCACATTGCCTTGAAACATTCGGGTTTTCATCTTTAAGTAAAGAAAGGAGAAAACTTAATTCATCTTCATTTGCAAAATTGTAAAAGCAGGCAACTTTTACTGCTTCTGTCCGTATTCGCCAATCATTGTTTACTAATAATTCTTTTAGCAGTGAAAAGTCATTAGGAAAATATTTAAGCTTTCTTAATGAACCAAGTGAATATTGTTTAATGAGCACAACCTTGTCATGAAAATCGCTAAGATAAAGCGTATTTATCAAATCATTTTTGAAAGATTCATCAGGCCCTATCCTGTAAAGTGCATATAAAGCTTCTATAGCCTTATCTGCATAGAAAGGATCAGTTGTAATTTCATTTTTAAGAACCGTCAGTTCATTTCTGTTTGTTGATTGAATTCCTCTTGCATTAAAATTTGCAAGTGCAATTGAAATACCGTCTTCATTTGGAATAGAATTGCTTAAGTAATTTTTAATTAAGGTATCTAAGGTTTGCTGGTTCCCGATTTTACCAAGCGCATCAAAAATACTTTTTTGAACAACAGAGGTATTTAGTAAGGATAATTTTTTTAGCAGGAATTCTCGTGATTCTGCTGATGGTGCTATTTGTCCCAGGGCAAAAACAATATAGTTGCAATAGGTGTCAAAATCCACTTTGATAATTTGATTAACCAAAGCAGTATCTGTAGAATGACTGACTGAAAGTAAACCGGCAACTACTTTTACATACTCTTTTGAACTGAGATAAACATTTAGAATATTTTTATCAAACTCTCTTTTAAAAGTAGTGCTTACTAAAGCTGAATCATCTCTACTATACTGAGCAAGAGATAATGATTGAAAACATAACAATTCAATTAAAATGAAAAAGAATATATTTCTTACAAATCCCTTAATCATTTTGTAGTAGAATTGTTGTTAAATCGAAATTTCATAAAGTCTGTATTTCTTATATAATTCGGATAACATTACTTCAGCACCGCGATTCATCATTTCATTATCTTCAAGAATCCAGCTTGCTTCGCCAAGCATAATGCCTAATTTCTCGGCTCTGTTAACAATTTCCCAGTAAAATACTGCATCCAATCCACGCTTTTGATATTCAGGTATAACACCAAGTGTTATAATTCTTGCCCATTTAATTAAATGTTTTTTTGTTTTAAGCTTTATGAAATTAAACGGGAACAGGTGGCCGTTCATCTCTTTAAATACAGCGTTGTAATCCAGCATTACCAACGCAAATCCAATAACTTTATTATCAATTTCTCCAAACAAAACCAACGAAGGTTCAACAAGAGGTTTCAGATCATCGGCAAGGGCATCAATTTCATCATCAGTCAAAGGAACAAATCCCCAGTTAGGTGCCCAGGCTTTATTATAAACATATTTAACATGGGATAATTCATTTTTAAAATCCTTCATATTCAAAGATCTTATTTTAATTCCTGATCTTTGTGCAGCAAGGTTAGCAACTCTTTTTAGTTTGTCAGATGTAATTATTTTTTCATTTGATACTTTATAAGCGTTTAGATCTTTGGCTTTTTTAAATCCGTATTTATCGCAAAGATCAAGATAGTACTTTGGATTGTAAGTCATCAATAATCTTGGTTCATCTTCAAAACCTTCAAGCAGCATACCGTATTCATCATTGCTTGAAGGATTTGCCGGACCTCTCATAGTAGTGCAACCTTTAGCCTTAAGCCATTCTTTTGCTTTATCAAATAGAGCATTGGCAACTTCCTGATCATTTATACATTCAAAAAAACCAAAGAAGCCAACATTATCTTTGTGGTATTCATTGTGCAAATCATTTTTAATCGCCGCAATTCGTCCAACAATTTCACCATCTTTCTCTGCAAGGAATAATTCCATTTGTGCATGTTTATAAAATGGATTTTTTTCTTTATCAATCAGTTTTTTTCTGTCCATTATTAATGGTGGAACCCAGTATGGATCATCTTTATAAATTTCCCAGAGCAGTTTGATGAATTGCATTGTCTCCTTTTTTGTAGAGACTGTTTTAATGATTACTTTATTCAATTATTACCTCGTGTTTAAAAAAATATACCCTCAATACAGAGGGTATAAATAATTTTTTTATTCAGAAACCTAAAAGCAATTGATTTGCCTTCAATGAGTGACATTAGATTAAACCTAAATTCTTACCGATTTTTTTGAATGAATCTATAATATAATCAAGATGTTCATCTTCGTGAGTGGACATATAACTTGTTCTCATCATTTGTCTGCCCTGAGGAACACCCGGAGAAATAAAAACATTAACAAAAACTCCGGCATCAAATAGCATTCTGCCGAATTGAAAAGCAAGCAAATCATCTCCAACAATAACAGGGACGATTGCAGTTCTGCCTTCTAAAACATTAAAACCGGCTTCTGTTAATTCTTGCCTAACTTTCTGGGCATTACGGACTAATTTTGTAACACGTTCCGGTTCTGCTTCAAGAATATCGAGCGCAGCTAATGCAGCAGCTACAGAAGCAGGCGTAGGAGAGGCAGCAAAAATAAGAGCGGCGGAATTATGTTTTAAATAATTAATAACTCTTTCACTTCCTGCTACAAATCCGCCAAGAGATGCAAAAGTTTTACTGAAAGTACCCATCGTCATATCAATTTCATCAACAAGACCGAATTCACTTGCTGTACCTTTTCCACCTTTACCAATTACACCTACTGAGTGTGCGTCATCAACAAGAATTCTTGCATTGTATTCTTTTGCTATTCTGTTCATTGTCGGGAGATCAACTATTTCACCGCCTGTACTAAAAACGCCGTCAGTAACCAATAATTTACCGGCATCCAAAGGCAACTTTTTAATAACTCTCTCAAGGTCAGCCATATCGTTATGCTTGTAGCGAACTACTTCGGCAGTCGCTCCTTTTGCCATAAGATTTCCGGCAACAATACAAGCGTGGTTATCTTTGTCGGAAATAACATATTCTCCGCGAGTTGCTAATGTGGCTATTATACCTTGTGCAGTCTGATATCCTGTACTGAAGAGTAAAACCGCTTCTTTACCAAAAAACTTTGCGAGTTTTTCTTCCAGTTCAACATGAAGATCAATTGTTCCTGTTAAATATCTTGAACCCGAACAACCGGTTCCATATTTCTCAATTGCCTTAATAGCCGCTTCTTTTACTTTAGGGTGAGCTGTTAAACCTAAATAATTGTTTGAACCGGCCATAATAACTTTTTTACCTGAGATAGTAACAACTGGTCCTTCGTTCTCTTCGATTGGACGAAAATATGGATACAAACCAGCAGCTTTAACTTCATCTGCACGCGTAAACTCAATTGCTTTGTCAAAAAGATCCAAAATATTACTCCTGAATTTTAAAGGATGTATGAATTAGTTTTGATTATACTTATTTTTGTCAGCGATTTTACAAATTTCCTTGCAAAAGTATCTATAAATCGTTTCAAAATCAAATGGATTAAATATATGGAAGGTAAAAATACTGCACTTGTAACCGGCGCAAATGGTTTCGTAGGAAGTCATTTGGTTGATCTTTTAATTGAAAAGAATTTTAAAGTTAAATGCCTCGTTAGAAAATCAAGTAATACAAAATGGTTAAAAGGCAAAGATGTAGAAATAATTGATTGCGGTTTCAATGATAAAGAAGGACTTGCAATTGCCGTTAGTGATGTTGATTATGTTTTCCATGTGGCCGGTGTTGTAAAATCCAAAAAACCAGAAGGTTATTTTATTGGAAACGTTGAGAATACAAGAAACTTACTTGATGCTTGTTTGAATAATAAAGCAATAAAAAAAGTTGTCATTGTAAGCAGTCAAACTGCATGCGGACCAACGTTAGACGCAAAACTTGTAAATGAAAAAACAGAACCTCATCCGATAACAACTTACGGAAGAAGCAAGAGGGAAGAGGAATTATTAGCACATTCTTATATGGATAAACTTCCGATTACAATTTGCAGAGCACCTGCTATTTACGGTGAACGCGATACGGAAATTTTTATTTTCTTCGATACATTTAATAAAGGCTTAATGACTACTATCGGAATGAAAGATAAAAATATCAGCTTGATTCACGTAGTCGATTTTGTAAAAGGTTTATATCTTGCAGCAATAAATCCGGCTTCAACCGGGCAAACATATTTTATAAGCTCAGAAGTAATTTATAACTGGACTCAAATAGGTGATATTACTTCAAAAGTACTAAACAAACGGCCGGTTAAAATTAAAGTTCCTCATTTTATAGTTTACACAATTGCAGCTATTGCGCAATTTTTTGCTATGTTCAGTTCAAAAGCTGCTACTCTAAACCTTGAAAAGGCGAGAGACCTTGTTCAGAGTGATTGGACTTGCGATACAACTAAAGCGGTTAGGGAATTGAATTACAAACAGGAAATTTCTGCAGACGATGGTATTGCAAGAACTTGTAAATGGTATAAGGAAGTCGGCTGGCTAAAATAAGTTTTAGATGTTAATAATCTTCGTGAAAGATATTATCTGTTCAGTATGAATGTTAAAACAAAATACTTTTTATTTTCATTTTTACTTTTCTCTGAATTAGTATATCTCTTCATATATACATCTTACAATCTCCCGATTGTTAATTTTACAATTGTATCTTTACTGAATTCTATTGTATTTGTCATAATCTGGATTTTAATAAAGGATAAATTTTTAAGCAGTACCTGGTTGTATCTGATTATTGTTTCCGGAATATTATTCCGTTTAACATTGTTACCTGCCAATCCAATTGCATCAGATGATATTTACAGATATATCTGGGATGGTAAGGTTATGTCTAATGGAATAAATCCATTCAGGTATGCACCCACAGATAATGAATTGAATTTCCTTCATTCGGAAATGCTGCCATCAAAAGTTAATCACCCGGAGATGAAAACAATCTACCCGCCTTATTCGCAATTTATTTTTTTCTTGTCGTATAAATTATTTGGCGAGGGTTTTTTAGGTATAAAGATTTTTCTTTTTTTAAGTGAATTACTTACAATACTTCTTCTTATTGTACTGATCAGGAAACTGAAACTGCCATTACAGAATGTAGGTCTGTATGCAATTTGTCCTTTACCTATAATGCAGTTTATGATTGACGGTCATATTGATGGAACAGGTTTTCCCCTTTTACTGCTAACCATTTTGTTATTCCTGAATAGAAGAAAGATAAGTTCATCTTTGATGATGGGATTATCCATAACCACAAAATTTATTTCAGGAATGATTCTTCCTTTAATCTGGAAAGAAGAAAAAGGGAAGTGGAAAATTTATACTGTTGTTTTGCCAATAATATCAATTCTTGTTTTGTATATTCCATTTTATTCAGGCAATGTCTTTCCACTTGAATCGCTCTTTCAATTTTCGTCTAACTGGATAGCCAACAGTTCTGTCTTTTCAATTATTTATTTTATTGTAAAAGAT
>CAZIDB010000141.1:0-12198 GCA_964537965.1 uncultured Melioribacter sp.
AAAACAATGTATGGATGCCGGTGATATTGATTCCTGGTTTGCAAAAGATGTTGGAATGATTAAATTTGTTAAAGATAGTTACTTTGGAATAAGAACCTGGACATTATCTTCTTACTCTATATCAACATCTGTAAATAGTAATTCTGATCCGAAAATTTCCTCATATAAATTGTATGATAATTTTCCAAATCCATTTAATCCAACGACAGCAATAAAATTTGATTTACCGGAAGCCTGTAATGTTGAATTAAAAATTCTTGATATTCTTGGAAGAGAAATAAGAATCCTGGTAAAAGAATATAAAACACCAGGTAGTTGCACTGCTATATGGGATAGTAAAGACGATCTTGGTAACGATGTTTCTTCGGGAATATATTTTCATAATATCAGGTTTTCTGATTACTCACAAACAAAGAAGATGGTGCTTCTAAGATAATAACTTTAACAGAGCTTGACTTTAATTTTGGCAAGTATATACTGTTTTAATCTAAAACTCCTTCAAATAAATAAATTTCTTTATTTTAACTCAACAATAAAATTATTAATTATATGCACATCAGAAACCGTTTATCGGATTTATTGGGAATAGAATATCCAATCATTCAGGCTGGAATGGTCCGGGTTTCAGGATGGAGATTAGCTTCAGCAGTTTCAAGTTGCGGTGGACTTGGTTTAATCGGAGCCGGTTCTATGAAACCGGAATTGCTTAAAGAACATATTCAGAAATGTAAAGCTACAACTGATAAACCATTTGGTGTGAATATTCCTCTGCTGAGAGGAGACGCTGAAGAACTTATTAAAACCACCATTGATGGAAATGTAAAAATAGTTTTTACTTCAGCGGGGCATCCGGGAAGACACATAGATAAATTCAAAGCGAAACAAATGGTTATTGTTCATGTTGTATCTTCTGTTAAGCAGGCGCTAAAGGCAGAAAGTGTTGGCTGTGATGCAATTGTTGGTGAAGGTGTTGAAGCCGGCGGTCATAACGGCGCAGATGAGTTAACAACTTTCACTTTAATTCCTCAATTAGTGGATGCGGTAAAAATCCCGGTTATTGCTGCAGGTGGAATTGCAGACGGCAGAGGTATTTTAGCCGCTTTAGCATTGGGTGCAGAGGGTGTACAGATTGGAACCCGATTTGCAGTTACACAAGAATCATCGGCTCATCCGAACTATAAAAATAAAGTTGTAGAATCCGGAGATAACTCAACTGCACTGTTCTTCAAAAAGATAGGACTTGTACGGGCAATTAAAAATGAATTTGTAACAAGGGTGTTGGAAACCGAAAAGAATTGCGCAGATGAAGTTCAATTAAAAGAATTGCTTGGCAGAAAAAGAGAGATGCTTGGAATTTTTGAAGGAGACGAAAAAGAAGGAATGATGGAAGCAGGTCAGGGTACAGGACTTATTAAAGATATTCCTACCGTTAAAGAATTATTTGAAAGATTATTGCAGGAGTATGATTCAGCTTTATCTAAAAGTTTTGGGTTACAGCATAAATAATCTTTTAGATTGTTTAATTGCTTTATTGTTTAATTGTTAATCTAATTTTTCTTTCTACCAACAATTAAACAATCTAACAATTGAGCAATTAAACAATTTATTAATTTCAACTTCTCGTTTTCGACAAAGGGCTCACATCAAAAAGAAATATCCAATTACTCCAACCACAACCGCTGCAACAATGTATTGCGATGTTTTCTTATAACGTTTTTTAAATGCTCCCCAGATTTTAGCCGTAATTACCATAAGAAATGCTAACAGCAAAGTGGAACCAATTGCTTCAAGTACATTCATACTGAAGTTAATGATATCCTCCATACTCTTATCATCCCAGAATTTCCTGTAGATAACCTGCAGATGCAGCCAGTAAATAAGCAATGATTCTCTTCCAACATCAAGCACAAACGATTTTTCTGTTTTCCGCCAGATTTCATAATACCTTAAACCAACCATTAACAATAACACTATTGCAAGTCTTTCAAGAAAAAAAACAGGACTCGGTTTGAAATCTCCAATAGCCGGAATATATAACAATGCATATGATACCACAAGTACAACGAGTGAGCCATACAAAGTTTGTTTTAAATACTTCTCCTCGTAATTCCCTTCTTTTGCTTTTGAATAAAGCGAGCTTGCAATTCCACCGGCAAGCATAAATCCAAGCCATGGAAAAAGAGGAAACAATGAACCATTAAAAGAATTTATGTATGCTGCAATTGGTTTTGCCATGCACAACGAGAAATCAATTTGTTCAATAAAAGGAGCAACAACAGCGCTTATAATTCCACACACAACAATTACAAGGTTATAAATTTTATCGGATTTTATCAGTAATCTTAAGATGAACATAAGCAGCAACCCGAATGCGATACATTGTAGAACATCCACAGCAAAAAACTGCCGCCACATTTCTGGTTCTACTCTTGTCTGCATCTTATGAAGTGATAAAAAAGGGATATGTAAAGAATAACCTACTCCCCATATCAGCATAATCCTGCCTATCTGCCGCCAGAATGCATAACCATATTTCCTGAAGTCTTCAAGTTTTCTCTGGCTTGCAATCATAAATGCAAAACCGGATATAAACAGGAATGAGGGCGCTACCAGTCCGTTTATAAAGTTGAGATAACCAAACCAGGATTGTAATTTTATTTCGGGCTTAAGGAATGCATTAAAGACGTGGACTTCAATCATTACAAGCAAAGCCCAGCCGCGAAGAAGGTCTATAAAAAGCAGGCGTTTATTTTTCAAACTAAATCCCTCATCATTTTGTTTAGTTAGTAAACATCTGTTAATTTCGCCGAAAATTAATAAGAAGATTTTCAATTTCATAATCATTATTATTACGGGTAAAGAAAGCCGGATGCTAATGACCAGGACGAATATATATTCTTTCGAACAGGAATTTGAAATAATAAACAGTGCAAAGAAGATAGATCCTGAAAAGGCTCTGGAAATACTCTCTGAAGCAGAATCTGTTTTACAAAGTAATTTGCAATCCGGCGATATAAATTTTCTTCGTACATTCCTTGATGTAACAAGAAAGCCTGAATTTCTCAATTCACTGCCGGATATGCAAAGCCGCTACAGATGGGCAGATATTACTTTCAATATTATAAAAAAAATAAACTTTAATTTTCTTGATCTGTTTGAACAAAGAGTAAATGCTCATCCTGACAAACCTTTATTCAAGACAATCAATGGTGAGAAGGTTTTCAACTTTAGTTATAAATGGGTTGAAAAACGTACAAGGCAGATTGCTTCTCTTTTCTTCTCAATTGAAGTTGAACCGCGTGTGGTTATTTTTATGGACAACTCATTAGACTCTGCCTGCTGCGATATTGCCTCCCTTATGTACGATATTCTTGATGCGCCGCTTAATGTCCACTTTAATGTTGATACCTTAGCTGACATTTTTAACCGGTTAAAAATAAACATTGCAGTAACTGATGATGATGCCAGGTTATCAAGGCTGCTTAACCTGAAAGAGAAAGAAGGATTAAGCTTTAAAATAATTTATACCGGTAATGAGAAGTTAAAGGATAAACGGGAAGTACTTGAATTAGAAAAGTCCATAGCAAAGCTTGATGTTAATTTAACAGAACAGCTTCTTCAAAAAAGAAAACGTCTTACTCTTTTTGAACCTGCTACTGTTATGTTTACTTCAGGAAGCACCGGAAATGCAAAAGGTGTTGTCTATTCAATTTACAACCTTGTTACTAAAAGATTTGCGCGCGCCGCTGCTCTTCCAGATGTTGGCCAAGATGAATTATTGCTGTGTTATCTCCCGCTTTATCATACATTCGGGCGATACCTTGAATTAATGGGAATGATTTTCTGGGGTGGTACTTATGCTTTCGCTGGAAATCCTTCTGCGGAAACTTTGATAATGTTAATGCAGAAATTAAATCCTACCGGTTTGATAAGCATTCCCTTAAGATGGGTACAAATCAGAGAAAAATTTCTTGCAAAGTCTGCTAGAACTAAAGACAAAAAACTTTTACATAGTATCGTTGGTACTAAATTAAGGTGGGGCTTATCTGCAGCAGGTTATCTCGATCATAAAGTGTTTACCTTCTTTAATGAAAATGATGTGCAACTTTGCAGCGGATTTGGAATGACCGAAGCTACCGGCGGAATAAGCATGACTCCACCAGGAGCATATGTTAAAGACTCGGTCGGCATTCCTTTGCCGGGAATTAAAACCAGGTTTAATGAAAAACAGGAACTTGAAATATCCGGTGTGTATGTTGCAAAATACCATGACGACCTGGAAAAAAAAATCAACAAAGAATGGCTGCAAACAGGTGATCTATTTAGGCAGGATGAGAACGGCTTTCTTTTTATTGTAGACCGTGTTAAAGACATTTACAAAAATACCAAAGGTCAGACTATAGCTCCGCAGAAGATTGAAAAACTTTTTGAATCTGTCCCCGGAATTAAAAGAACATTCCTTGTTGGCGATGGTCAGTCTTATAACACTCTTTTAATTGTTCCTGATTATAATGAACCGGTTCTTAAAAAGACGCTTGCAAAGAAAAAGGTTATTGAATATTTCCTGCCGATTATTTCCACGGCCAATTCAAACCTCGCTTCATACGAAAGGATAATTGACTTTACAATTTTAGAGCGGGACTTTGAAGAGACAAAAGGCGAACTCACATCAAAAGGCACTTATAAAAGAAAAGTGATAGCCGAGCATTACGCAACAGAGATTAGCAAACTTTACAAGTATAAGAACGTAGAACTTAAAACCGGAGAATTGAAGATTCTTATTCCCCGATGGCTAATAAGGGATTTAGGAATTACGGAATACGATTTACATATTCAGAATGATGAAATTATTAACGGCGTAAATAAAACACTTTTGGCAATCAAAAAGAATTACCGGGCAGACAGAATTCAGATTGGCGACCTTGAATATATCACTGATGATAAGATTGACCTTGGCCTCTTTATCCGGCATCCACTTTTATGGATCGGTAATCCGCAATTAATTAATTTTGCTCAATGTAAAGACGGCTGGGATACTGAAATTGAAAACATCTCAACGCAGGTTTTCCTTATAGCGGGAAATAAACCAAAGATTGATAACTTTAATTTCAAGATTGACGAGAAACTAAAAAGCATCAATCAAACAGTGATGGAAGCTTTGTTTGGCAGTAAAGAAGCTTCTCTTAATGCAGTTAAAAAGTTTGAAGTACTCCTGAATACAGAAAACTTCAGGTTGAAATACCTGATACGAAGAAGACTTGAGACGCTTGCTCTTCATCCTGAATTTGACATACGGAGCATTGCTTACAGAATTTTATTATTTGATCAGCCAAGATTAGATTACAGCAAGTATCTTCCCGCATTTATAAATTCCGGTTTGCCATTCCTTGATAAGAAAAGCATTGAGATAATCTGCAGGAGCAATATTGAAAAAGGAAGACTGGAAGCTCTAAGGCAAAGACTGGAGACCTACCGGATAAAACTAAAATGGCCGGTTTCGGGTATTTCGGTAAATCAATTTAAAAAAATTCTTGACCTGCTTGTTGCTTTTGCAAAGCAGAATAGAAATAACTACGGTGTTGTTAGAGAAGAATTAATTAGCTGGATTCTTCATAAAAAAGAACCTGCTCTTGAAGGATATGCTCAGGAATTATTTAACCAACTTGCACTCTGGTTCGAATCGACTTTTGAATTAACCTCATTTGAGAAAGATCAAAAGAACTGGGATGATAAAATTATTTTCCAGGAAGATATTTCAAAGGATGAAACTGAACGAATTAAGAAAACTTTATATACAACTACATTTCTTAAGGAATCACTTCTTCTTATTTATGATGAAGATAAGTTCAATCTGAAATCAGTTACAAATAAAGGTATATGGATTTCCAAAATTATTTCCTCACATAACGTTTTTCTGTACAGGATCAGCATCAACACAACAACAAACAAACATTACGATATAATGCTGCTTGTAAAAGATGACATTAACCAGGCTGCCATACGAGAACAGATTTACTGGATGATAAGAATGTCAGGTTATCCTACCGGCAGCCCCGTTCTTCCGCGTTTCGGTAATTTCAGAACTTCGCTTGGTTCAGCTTCTCTTGATTACGTAAATGAATTGAATGTATGGGAGAAGATCCGCGAGTATTCCTCAAGCAAGGAAAAATCAATTTCGGATAAAAATATTCTCAGGTGGAAAATATTAATTGTAAGAGGTATAACAGGATTTTTACGCGCCTGGCAAAACAGCGGAAGAGAAATTATTCCCGGCAATATTTCTCCCACCAATGTTGTAGTACCCGAATCTGACATTAAAGAGAATCCAAGAATTTTATCCTTATCGGGTTATGACAAATATAAAAATTTACTTTCGCTTATTGATCCTATTGTGCATAATTTCTTTTTGCAGACTATAAATCATTACCCCGTTGTTCGTGGTATTGTAAAAATTGATTGGCTGTTTGATTCATTTTTGGAAGCATTCGATAAGGATGAAGCCATTTTGTTACTAAAGGAATTATTATCTCTGCTGAAAAATTCCAGGAAGAATTACAATGAACTTAATTTGACTAAAGAACTTTATAGATATTTGAAACACATTGAAGATGAGACATATTTAAATTTATCATTGCTTGCCGCAATAGAAAGATATAATGAATGGCTATTAGAAAATCAGGGTTCAACAGGTGAAGCGAAAGAACAGTTTATAAAGAAACTATACTGGATTTATCATTTGGAAAGATTTCCGGAAATAATCAGGCTGGAATTTTACCGTAAGACTTTCTTCAATGATTCATCAGAAAAAGTAAAAGAAAGTTTTGAAAAACTATTCAGGGTATTATCTCATCACACTAACCAACCGGTCACACAATTTGTTGAATTATCAGAGCTACAGGACAACCTTCAGACAGAAGATGAGCGAACAATATTCAGCAAAATGATTTTTCCCGAAACTTCTTATCCCGTAAAAATGGAATTGACTCCCGTGGGAGAAGAGGACACAAAAAGTGTAATCATTAAAACAAATATTCCTGATGGACAAGGCGGAGAATTAGTAATAAGAGAAGCACTTTCACCGTTTGAAGTAGCAAGCCTTTACAGGTTATACATTCTTGATGATTATCCTGCCAACATTAAAGCCGAAGATAGTTTTTTGATTGTACTGGAAAATGAATCCGTTGAAAATATAATTGGCGGTATATGTTATAGGGAAATTGATGAAGGTATTGCGCACTTAGAAGGAATTGTACTTGCTTCCCCTTTCAGAGGGAGAGGTATTGGTGGAAATATACTGGAGGATTTCTGCAACCGGTTAACGGTTAAAGGATACAAAGTTGTAACCACTCACTTTTATCTTACTGACTTTTTTAAGAAATTCCAATTCAACGTTGATAGTCACTTCGGAGGACTTGTAAGATTTCTAACTTAACATGGTATAAATTATTAAGAGGACAATATGCCGACAAGAAATTTAAACCAGCCTATTTTAATTACATATAAATTCTTTTTTCAGAATGGAACGGAGAAAGAGTTTGAAATTAAGTTAGACAGAGCAACATTAAATTTAATAAGTAATAAGAATACGCATTCCAGCTGGACCCAGCATCAGAATTTTTCATGTCCAAACTGTATTCAATCATTAAAGCCGGGTGACTATTGCCCAGTTGCTACAGGGCTGGAAAACATTTTGATTTTCTTCAGCACTTTCCCATCTTATGAAAAAATAAACGTTCAGGTAATTACAGAGGAAAGGACTTACTCAACAATGACATCACTTCAAACAGCAGTGGGTTCTTTAATCGGAATTCTGATGACTGCAAGCGGTTGCAGGATTATGGCGAAACTAAAACCTCTGGTTAAATTTCACCTGCCGTTTTCATCACTTGAGGAGACAGCTTTCAGAACTTTTTCCATGTACTTACTTGCACAATATTTCAGACTCGCAAAAGGGTTAAAGCCGGACTGGCTGCTTGAAAACCTCGGTAAATCTTATGAGGAAATTAAAATCGTAAACCAATACGTCTGTGAAAAAATTGCCAACCTTGAGTTACAGGATACAACAGTAAACTCAATAATTGTTTTAAACAACTTTGCAGAATTTATATCTCTTTTATTAGAACAGAATTCGATTGAAGAATTCGAATCTCTTTTCGAAGAATATTTACATTAGAAAAATTTAGTCCATTTTTTTAATCTATCCGGAAGAATTAGGAAATTTTATTTCAGTTATAATTGTTTAGGTAGAACAAAATTAAAATTAATGGAGCAATCGGATGTTGTATCACGCAATTTTACTTGTTATTCATATTTTATCTGCTGTTATCTGGATAAGTTTTCTTCCGGCTGATGTTTTGCTTCGTCAGTTTATTGCCAATTCCAAAGGAAAACCTGAGCAGAAAAAGTTTATTTCTTTCTATTTAAAACAGGGTAATTTAACCGGTGCAATTGGAATGACAGGCGTTCTAGTTACCGGAATCCTGTTAGTCCTCAATCTGCCTTTCTACGGATTTTTCGATTTTTCTGCCAACCATTGGCTTGCAACAAAACAAATCATAATGGTAATTTTAGTTTTTTTAACAGCTTTACTTATCGTACCCAAAGCCAAAGCTCTCAGGACAAAGCTGATTTCCGAGCTAGATTCGAACGAAAATCTTGATGATAATTTCTTTAAAAATTTATCAGGTTTATACTCAGTAATAACTTTATCCAACGTACTTGTTCTTATAAATCTTCTTTTGGCAATAACACACAGGTTTATTTAATCTGTTTGGATTAAAGACTTTTACATTGATAAAGAGCCGTTTCTTGGTTAATTTTTGACTGGTTAAAAGTTAAATAGATGAAAAAAGTTTTTATATTAGGTTCAACCGGTTCAATTGGTGTTAATACCCTGGAAGTTATCAAGTGCTTCCCGGATAAATTCAAAGTAACAGGTTTAACGGCAAACTCAAATATCGATTTATTAGAAAAACAGATTCTTGAATTCAGACCATCAACAGTGGTTGTAAGTGATAAGATTGCCGCCGAAGCACTTAATAAAAGATTAAATGGGAAATCGGAAGTACTTGCAGGCGAACAGAATTTAGCTGCTGCTGCAAAAAATGAAGATTACGATATATTGGTAAGCTCTTTAGTTGGATTTGTTGGGTTGGCGCCTACAATTGAAGGAATTAAACGAGGGAAAAGAATTGCACTTGCCAATAAAGAAACTCTTGTTGTTGCGGGTGAACTGATTACAAAATTGCTTAAAGAAAATAAATCGCAGCTTCTGCCAATAGATTCAGAGCATAGCGCCATCTTCCAATGCTTGATTGGTGAAAAGATTGAGGAAGTTGAAAAGTTAATCATAACTGCTTCAGGTGGACCATTTCTTAATCATAATAAGGAAATGCTTAAGAAGGTTTCTATTAAAGAAGCATTATCTCATCCGAACTGGAAGATGGGTAACAAGATTACAATAGATTCCGCTTCAATGATGAATAAAGGATTGGAAGTAATAGAAGCTCACTGGTTGTTCGGTTTTAGCCAGAAAAAAATAGAAGTTGTAATTCATCCTCAATCAGTTGTTCATTCTATGATTGAATTTATTGATGGCTCTATAAAAGCTCAGCTAAGTTTGCCGGATATGAAACTGCCGATTCAATTTGCGCTGTCTTATCCGGAAAGATTTAAAAGCCGGTATGTGGAAACAAAATTTCCGGATATTAAAAATCTTAGCTTTTATGAACCGGATTATGAGAGATTTGAATGTCTTAAACTTGCCTACCAGGTTTTGGAACAAGAAGGTACAACTTCTTGTATATTGAATGCATCTAATGAAATAGCTGTTTCGAAATTTTTAAAAGGATGCATTAATTTTACACAGATACCTGAAATGATTAAAGAATCATTGAATAAAATGGAGAACCATAAATCACCGGATATTGATACTATAATTGAGTGCGATAGACAAACAAGAGAATTCGCAGAGAAACTTTTTACGTAGACAGGAGAAACTTCTAAATGAATTACATTATTTATTTTCTTTTAACAATCATTATAATCGTATTTGTACATGAGTTCGGACATTTCATAACTGCTAAACTTACAGGAATGCGTGTTGATACCTTTACAATAGGATTTGGTAAGCGTTTGTTCGGATGGAATAAAATTACAGGTTTTACTTTCGGAGATTTGCCGGAAGACTTTGACGGCCAGGGCAACACAGATTATCGTTTTAGTATGTTACCTTTTGGAGGCTACGTTAAAATTGCCGGAATGATTGATGAGAGTATGGATGTTAAATTCTTAAGCGCTGAACCGCAACCCTGGGAATTCCGCGCTCAGAAAACCTGGAAAAAAGCTGTTGTTATAACCGGCGGTGTTGCTATGAATGTTCTGCTTGCATTTATTGTTTTCTGGGCAACAAATTTTTACCAGCCAAAACAGTTTTATAAAGCAAATACTGTCGGATACGTTACAGAAAACAGTCCTTTTGAAAAAGCGGGCTTGCAGAGCCATGATAAAATTTTATCCGTAAACGGCGAGCAGGTTATTTACTGGGAAGATATCTACACAAAACTTTTTGTTGATAACATTGGAAGAGACATTAATATTAAAATAGACAGAAACGGTAAAGAAGAAAGTATTTTTATCAAACGTAATTCTTTGCCAACCGACATGAAAAAAGGATTGATGTTATTCCCTGCCGGTTTTATAGTTGCAATCGATAGTGTTCTTAACAATTCCCCTGCCCAGGCTGCAGGCTTAAAACCCGGTGATGTTTTCCTTAAGCTGAATAATGTTCCTATCTTCAAGGATGTTCAAACTACAGGTATCATTTCTTCAAATAAAGAAAAACAGTTGCCTTTGGTTGTAATGAGAGGGAAAGACACACTTCAGCTTGCCGTAACCCCGGGTGCAGATGGTAAAATCGGAATTTACTTTGCCGAGCGTTTTACAGGTAAGGTTGAATTAAAAACTTACGGCTTCTTTGAATCCATGTACTACGGTGTAACCGACATTGGTAAGTACACAGTATTAACTATAACAATGCTCAAGAATGTTATTGTTGGTAATATTGAATTCTCATCAGCATTTGGCGGACCTGTAAAGATTGCACAGTTTGCAGCAAAATCTGCCGATACCGGTTTTACAGCTTTTGTATTCTTCCTTGCTATGCTAAGTCTTAGTCTTGCAATTCTTAACATACTTCCCTTCCCTGTTTTAGACGGCGGTCATCTTGTAATAATATTAATTGAAGGATTGATCAAACGGGAAATTCCGGTAAAGGTTAAAGTTGCAATTCAGAATACCGGATTTGTAATTCTTATACTTTTTATGGTGTTTATAATTTACAATGATATTATAAGTTTATAATCGATCAGATAAATTTAAGGGATAGCAGTTGCTATCCCTTTTTCATTTTAAACGATACTAAAACAAGCGTTGTTTTTATTAAACTAACTTTGTAATTTTATTTTGAAACAAGAGGGAAAAAGAAAAATGCAGTTAAGCAAAGATAAATTATTAAGTATTGATGAGTATCTTGAATATGAAAGAAACAGCGAAAGCAGAAATGAATACAGGAATGGTAAAACTTATGCGCTTGCCGGAGTAACATTTAAACATAATCTTATTAATCAAAATATTTCATACTTGCTAATAAAACAATTAAAGAAAAAACCTTGCTTTGTACTTCAAAGCGATATGAAAGTTTACATCAAGGAGCATAATTTATTTACTTATCCTGATATTTCTGTTGTATGTAACAAACCGCTGTTTCTAGATAAGACTAATGACACGTTACTAAATCCAGTTGTTATCTTTGAAGTACTGTCCAAATCAACTGAAAGCTACGACAGGGGAATGAAATTTTCTTTTTATAGGAAGCTCTCTTCTCTTAATGAATATATTCTTGTTGCTCAGGATAGAATTAGTGTTGTTCACTGCACTAAATCTGACAATGATGAATGGAAATTGAAAGAGTCCGATTCGCTTGAAGATAAATTCTTTATTCCTTCACTTGATTGCACACTTAAACTTGTGGATATTTACAACAACATTGAATTTGATGAAGAACCTTATGCGCTTCAAATAATAAAGGAAGCTGCTGCTGAATATGAAGGAAGACAGTTAACACGCGAACTGTAAAATTTATTTCTTTAACTCTTTCAGCCTTGCCTCTACTAAAAATCTCATGTCATTTTTTTTATC
>CAZIDB010000142.1:0-12139 GCA_964537965.1 uncultured Melioribacter sp.
TTTATTTTTTTGTTACTAAATTAGCCTGCGATTAATTGAGGGTTAATCGTTACCTGGAATTATATTCCAGGTGAATTCCGGTTGTAATAAATATTATAAGGATTGTATGGTCTTAAGAAAACCATTTGTTTTATGGATAATTGCTTTCATAATTACAATCGCTTCGGCTTTTTATCAGCGTGTAACAGGCCCTACTTATGAAGTGAAGAATAAAATTAATATAGAAGGAAAAGAAATTTCATATATATTGGAAAGAAGTCATTCCACATCATCGGATTATAAAATTGAAATATATACGGGTGATAAAAATATCGGCGGTGAATTATACTGGAAGCGTTATAAAACCAATGATGATTATACTAAGGTTGAAATGAAATATCATTCTGAAAATTTAAACGCAATTCTTCCCGCACAACCTTCGGCAGGCAAGCTTCAGTATGAAATTGTTTTGGTTAAAGGAGACAGAATTTTTAACCTTACTGAAAAACCTGTTGTTATTCGATTTAAAGATGATGTGCCAATGGGAATAATTATTCCACATATAATTTTAATTTTCTGCGCTATGCTTTTTTCAACAAGAGCAGGACTTGAGGCATTCAATCCTTCTCCAAGGTTTAAACTATTTTCTGCCTGGACATTGGTTTTTCTAATCTTAGGTGGAATGTTATTCGGGCCTATTACACAACTGTATGCGTTTGGCGCATTATGGACGGGCATTCCTTACGGATATGATCTTACGGATAATAAAACTTTGATTGCATTAATCGGTTGGATACTGGCAGCAATAATGGTTTGGAAAAATAGCAACTCTAAACGATGGATGATTTTTGCTGCCGTACTTATGTTTTTGGTATATTTAATTCCGCACAGCGTTCTTGGTTCTGAACTGGATTACAGTAAACTTGATAAAGAGAACAAGACCGAACAAAAAGTAGGTCCTTAATAAACATCTTGTTTCTTTTAAACCACTATAGGAGGTAAGTATGGTTTGCGAGTCCGAAAGAATTTCCAAAATGTTTGCTGATCTTTATGCGGGCAATCCCTGGATTGAAGTTACAATAACGGATACATTAAAACACATCACGGCGGATATGGCTTATAAAAAACCGGCGGCGGGAATTAATTCAATCTGGGAAATTGTTAATCATTTAATTAGCTGGCGTACAACAATTCTTAAAAGACTGCAGGGCGCTATAATTCCTTCTCCTCCTAATAATTATTTCGAGCCTGTCAAAGATAAATCACAGGAAGCCTGGGAAGCAACTCTTGAAAGATTAAATAAAAGTCAGACCGAGTGGGAAGAACTGTTACCAAAACTTTCAGAAGAAAAGTACGATGAGTTTTATCCTAACTATGGTTATTCGGTTTGCGAGTTTGTAAACGGCATTATTCAACACGATGCATACCACCTTGGACAGATTGTACTGATTAAAAAACTGCTGTAATAAATTATTTACTCTGATATTTCTTTTGTTTAAGTTGTAGGCAGTTAAAACTTGCGGGAGGAGAATTTCCTGTGCAGATAATCCACAAGCTGTTTAAACTGTCTTTCCAAATTTTATTAATTCTTTATAATGCCAATTACTATGCTTTCTCTCAACAAGGTTTCTGGAAATCTTTTGACCGGAAGAGCGTTTATAATTTTATCTGGAATTCAGGCAATGAACCTTCCGGAGTTTATTTTTACCGGTTAAAGGCAGGAGATTATAGTCAGTCACAGAAGATGATTCTCTTAAAATAATTTTTAACTGAATTTCATTTTTCTTGACTTCCTCATCATTTATTATAGATTATAAAATAGTTTGTTATAAACGAGCTGTTCCGTTTTCGTGTTTAATATTTTCAATTATAAAATAAATTGAATGAGGTGAATTATGCCACCGGTAATAAATAATTCTCTTAAACTTTCTTCCGATCAATATTTTCCAACCAGTAATTCCAAGAGCGGAATCTGTCTTCATCATACGTGCGGTGGCACTGCCGCATCAACAATAGATTGGTGGAAACGCGATGCGCAAATGGTTGGCACCGCTTTCATAATTGATAGAGACGGTACTATCTACAAAGTATTCGATCCTGTTGGCTGGGCTTACCAGTTCGGTTTAAAATGGAAAGACCCGGACAGATTAAATTTCGAAAAACGCTTTATTGGAATTGAGATTGCAAGCGAAGGCGGACTAGTTGAAAATGAAGAGAAACTATACTGCTTTGATACTGTAAGTTCAAGAACTTTAAAGAAACGCGGGGATGCATTTGACTATGGACAGGTTTACAGAGGTTACAGATATTTTGATAAATATGAACCGGAACAAATTGATTCGGTCATTCAGCTTGTAAACTATCTCTGCGATTCGTTCGGTATTGAAAGAAAAATTCCTGTGAACTATATGAATTTTTACGGCGAACAGCTTAAAGACTTCAAAGGTGTAATTGGTCATGTAAATGTTAGATTGGATAAGAGCGATCCGTTGCCTGACAAACAATTCTGGCAAAGTGTAATTACAGGATGTAATCTTCAGCTTGTTGACATTGCATCCCAGGCTTTTATGGTTGGGGCGGCTCTTACTCAGGACCAGGTTCAAAAATTATTTCAGGAAAATTTATTACAGTTTAATAAAATGAATCGCGCCGCCGGAAATATGGTTAAAGGATTATTGTGGGAACTTCAGGATAGCGGCAGAAATACTTACATAAGATTGAAAGATGCAGTTGCAGACGGCCACGTGGTTTTTTATGAAATGGTTCAGGGAGATGAAAAAATAATTCCTGTTGCCGCTCAGTCGCTTGGGTTTAAGAGTTGGGATAATAACAGGCTGGAGGTGTACAATGCTTAAATGGATTGCAGGAATTCTTGCGGTACTGTTTATCGGTAGCCTTGTTTCAAATTATATTTTCTGGGGAAAGTCCAAAGAGAAAATTGAGAAAGCGGAAAAAGACTTGGCCGATTATAAATCCAAATACAATATGGTAATAAATAAAGGGGACAGCATTGAAGCAGTAATATCAGGATTAAAGAAACAGGAGACCGGATTTGTTAAGAAGATAGATAGCCTTGAAAATTTTGTTGAAGACCTGAAATCAGAAAATCAGAAACAGCAATTAAAAGTTGCAAATCTTTTTGAACCGGATGAATTAGTTGATGAAATGAGATTTACTTTCCCGGAATTAAAGACCTCACCTATCGGTGTGGCGCGTGTTCCTCATCCTGAAACAGGATTTATGATTCGTACTTTCCAGGTTCCGGTACAGTTTGTTGCTACTTTTATTTCAGACCATAAAGAAGTGGAAAATTTTAAGAAACAGATTGCTGCCCTTGGAGAAGTGAATTTTACATACAAAAATTATATGGCTTTAAAGGACTCAATAATTTTTCTTAAAGAACAAAAAGCCGAAGCTTATAAACAGGGACTTGAGTACGGCTTAAAGCGCTACGAAGATTTGATGAAGGAATATATAAGCACATTAAAGAATCCTCCTAAAATTGAATGGCCATCCGTTACATCAATTATAGCGGCAGGTGCGGCGGGTGTTGCAGCGGGAATCTTAATTAATAAGAAATGATGTTGCTCGCCTCGATTCGCGAGTCGAAGCGGGGATGCTTGATACTTGATACTGGATTCATGATGCTGGATGAATAAAGGTTAACATCTTAAAAGACTCGGAGAAGAGGGGAACTGGTGATTAAACTCTGTGGTGCTCAGTGTTCTCTGTGTAACGACTTAGAGTTGCGGCTGGATGCTGGATTTGTAAAGCGAAAAGTTGCTACGCTTTTGATATTAATAAGTTTATTAATACTGGTTGCTTCGATACGAACAAATAAATTTGTTCTACTCAGCAACCTTATGAATTGATGAAAGAAAGTTGCCGCGGTTATTGAGTAATCAGGCATTTGCCGGATGTATCGAAATAACCTTTTATTAGGTTGCTTTAATACTTTCTGATAAATCAGGAAACTCAGCAACCTTCAATACTGTGGTTGTTGAGAAGGACGACTTTAGTCGGACGTATCGAAACAACATTGGTTCAGACAATTAAACTCTGTGGCTCTCTGTGGTGCTCAGTGTTCTCTGTGTAACGACTTAGAGTTGCGGTTGGTTGCAGCTCACTTCGCGAGTCGAAGCGGGGATACTTGATTCTTGATGCTGGATACTTGATGCTGGCAGGAATTTTTATTTTTCAATTCAACAAATATATCTCTGTAAAATATAAGAGGAGTAAAATGAAAACATTAAAAGAAGGAATGAAGGGACCGCAGGTTAAAAAACTCCAGCAGAAACTTTTAGAAGCTGGTTTTAATCCGGGAGCAATTGACGGAGAATTTGGTAACGGAACAGAAGCGGCAGTTATTAATTTTCAGAAAAGCATTGGATTACTTGCTGATGGAATTGCTGGTGCAAAAACATTGCAGGAGCTCGGCTTAAAATTTACAGACGAAATCCCAAACACTGCATTGCAGGTTACAGTTGCTGTTGCAAGTAAGATTCTTCCTTTTGCCCCTTTGGATAACATTAAAAAATATCTTCCGCTTATTCTAACCGAATTAGAAAAAGAAGGTTTAAATGACAAGCAGTTTATATTAATGGCACTCGCAACTATAAGAGCGGAAACCGAAAGTTGTGCACCTATAAGCGAATACCTATCACGTTACAACACTTCTCCCGGTGGAAAACCATTTGATCTTTATGATAACAGGAGAGACATTGGTAATCAGGGTCCACCTGATGGAGAAAGTTTTAAAGGCAGAGGATTTATTCAACTTACAGGGCGAGCGAATTACCTGAAGTATGGGAAAGCAATTGGTTTGGGCAAGCAGCTTGTAGATAATCCTGATCTTGCTAATGACCCGGAAATTGCCGCAAGACTTCTTGTGAAATTTCTTAAAGATAAAGAGATGAAAATAAGAGAGGCTCTTCTTGAAGATGATCTCAAAGCTGCAAGAAAATTAGTAAACGGCGGCAGCCACGGGCTTGATAGATTTACAGACGCATATAGAAAAGGTGAAGGGTTGCTTGCTTAAAATTGTTATTCTATTACTAACTTGTAACCTCTGCCGTGCAGATTGATGATAGATATTTTCGGATCTTCCTGGAGAAATTTTCTTAATCTTGAAATGAAAACATCCATACTTCTTGCAGTAAAGTATGAATCATTTCCCCAGATTTTCTGAAGGGCAAAATCACGCTGGACCACCTTATTCATATTTAAGCAAAGCAAGTGAAGCAATTCAGATTCTTTTGAAGTGAGACTAATTTTATCTTTACCTAATTGAAGAATTTGCTTCTCGCTATCAAAGTTGTATCTACCAATATTAAAATGAGTCTGAGTGCTTTCAGAATAATTATCTCCGCTTCGTCTTAATACCGCCTGGATTCTTAAAAGTAATTCTTCCATGCTGAATGGTTTTGTTACATAATCATCGCAACCTGATTTGAAACCTTCAATCCTGTCTTCCTTTAAAGATTTTGCTGTAAGAAAAATAATCGGAATCTGCTGATCGGTTAACCGGACTTCTTTAACAAAAGTGAACCCGTTTTTTTTCGGCATCATTACATCAACAAGTAAAAGATCATAACGGTTCTTGTTGTATTCAATTAAACCATCCACACCATTCTGGCAAAGAACAACTTCAAAGTTATTCATCTCAAGCTGTTCCTGCATTATAAAACCAAGATTGTTGTCGTCTTCAAGCAGTAAAACTTTTTTCTTTAACATATTATCACGTTTTTGTTTTCAAGATTAATTTATTTTTAGTTTACAACAGGAAAGGAAATAATCACTTCTGTCCCTTTTCCGTACTTACTTTTTATTTCAATCTTTCCTTTGTGGGCATCCACCATTAGTTTAACATAACTTAAACCCAATCCGAATCCTTTTACGTCATGAACATTATCTGATGGAACGCGGAAATATTTATCGAAGATTTTTTTCAAATCTTCTTCTTTAATTCCTATGCCTTTATCTGAAATTGTAATTTGAACAGACTCATTTACATTTACAGTTGAGATTGTTATATCGATGTTGTCATCGGAATATTTTACAGCATTATCAAGAATGTTATAGATGATGTTTGTAATATGCAGCGCATCGGCATTTATGAAATGATTTTCCGCTGCCAATTGCAATGATATTTTACCGCCGTTGCCGTCAATAAGTAAACTTGCGGTATGTTTTGCTTTTTGGATTATATCATGAACATCAACCCGGTTTAAATCCAGTTCATATTCGCCTTGTTCAAGAACTGCCATCTGTAAAATCTTTTCAACTTGTCTTCGCATTCTTATATTTTCATCTTTGATTACATTTGTATACCTGTTCAGCTTTTCTTTGTCTTCAATTACATGGGAATTTGTCATAGCTTCGGTTGCAAGTGAAATAGTTGAAATCGGAGTCTTGAATTCGTGGGTCATATTGTTGATAAAATCTATGACTAATGAGCCAAATCTTTTCTGTTTAATGATTGTTCTGATTGTATAGATAAATCCAAATCCAATTGCAGAGATGAACAACAAAGAGAGAGCAAGTATTAATGAAATCTCTCTGAATATGAAATAGGTTCTGTCAGGGAAATAGATTGAGAGATAATTCGGAAGTGAGAATATATCATTTGGAAATAGTTTTGCTTTGAGAGGCGAATTTAAAATATCATTTTTATTTGCATTCCTCTGAATGATAATTGCCGAATCGCCTTCTCCCGGCGTAATTCCAAAAGTGTAAGGTAAATTAATCCCCGCTTCAGAAAGATTAATTTTTAGAAGTGAATCCACAACAGAAAACTTTACTCTTTCCTGTATTGGTATCTGATCTGCTTCAACAAGCCGGTCTGCAACTTTAGAAACAATTTTTTTCTTGTTGCTTAGTGAAAGATCACGGAGCATTATGCTGATTTTATTCTCTTCGGTAATATGCTTTTTACCAAGACTATCTGTCGTAAAGTTGAATTTATAATTCATCTTATAGTCATCTGCCTGAGCTATTGCAATTCTAACTTTCGGAAGTGTATCCTTGATTATACGCGTATGTGTTCCGGAAGAATCAACAGATACAAGGATGGTTCTTGATACTCCCTTATCGTTTGTTTCCGTTTTTGAAAAGAAGTACGGCTCTTTGCTTATCCAATTTTGTTTATGTGTTGCATAAATAAGAGTGTCAACAATACTCTTTGTTCCGCTTTTTCCTTTTGTAAAAGGAGAATCAAGTATTGCAACTTCAAAAATTCCTTTTACGGCTTCGTTTGTTTCAAGAACAGAAACAACGTTGTATAACGAGTTCAGAACATTCCTGTCGAAGGCCTGTTCTTTTTGCTGGTATGCATTCTTGATGAAATAGATCTGCATTAAAATCAGTCCAAGCAAAGAGACTGAAATTAAAACGGTGATTATTACTATTGTACTTTTTCTGAGTTTCATAGTGCAAAGTTATTTACTCTAAATTACAAAATCATCTTCGTTAACACTTCTTAACACTTGATAACATAGTTTAACTATTTTTATCCGCCAGCCTGAATTATCTTTTATCCGGATGTTAAACAAACTAAGGTGAAAGTGTGAATACTAAAATCAAAGCTATTCTTTTCCTTTTTGTAAGTCAACTTGTTTGCATTGCTACAAACGCGCAGGAAATGAAAATAATTAAGGCAAAACCGGGAGAGGTATTTATGATTCCGGAGGTTGGGGCAATAATTCAGTTGAAAGATAAAAAGATAGTTATTGAAAATGTAATGCCTGCAGATATGCGGGATAAATCTTATAAAGATGTTGATCTGCAGGAATCTGATGTAATAATAATGGTGAACGGGAAAAAGGTGAGTTCAACTAAAGAATGCGAAGATATTTACAACAACCTAAAAACGGGTGATGAATTTAAAATGGGCATCAACCGTAAGGATAAGATGTTTATTGTTGGATTTAAAAAAGCTAATCCTGAAGAACTAAAATCATCCGGAAAGATGATTATTAAAAAAGATGGTAAGAAAGGAGAGTTTAACATACTGCCGGAATTCGGAATTCTTTATTCGGGTTTAAACGGAAAGGTTACGGTTAAAGAAGTATTAAAGGAAATTCCTGGCGCTGAAGGAAAAGATATTAAAGCAGGCGACATTATACTCAAGATTAATAATAAAGTGATTGGAAAAATATCTGAACTTGCAAACGAATATGATAATGTTAAAACCGGGAAGAAAATTGAATTAACTCTTCAGAGAAAGGAAAAAGAAATTGTTGTTACTGCCGTAAAGAAAGAAGGTGAAGGAAAAGTAATTATAAAGAAAAGGAATTGAGTAACTATGAAGTTGAATAAAACTGTAATTCTGTTAGTACTGGTTTTCTTTTCCGGCTTACTGCAATCCCAGATAAATTATAATCAGCGGGATGATAAGTATCGTTTGCTTGGTTTGAAACGTGCTAAGGAAGTATATGAATCAGCTAAGAAAGATTTTGACCGCGCAAAGGAATTGTACTCCAAACAACTTATATCCGAAAGCGAGTATGACAATAACAAGGCAAGATATGCTGATGCCGAAGTAAATTACCAGCAGTCTCTTCTTGCTGTCTTGTTCGAGAATCAGTTTGTATCGGTTGATAGGGCTGTTAAGTATCAAAACAAAGAAGGCAAAAAGTTTGTCCGCTTGCGTGTTGAAAATTCATCCGGCGGAACAGAAGAATTTCAAAAGCTGATAAATATAGACGATAAACTTTTTAAATCTTTGCAGCCGGACGTAATTAACAATGTTTATATATCATTATCTAATAATGACGGCGCAATAATAAGCCAACCGTACGAAGCAAAAATTTCTCAGCTTAAATTCGGGATGCCTGTTGATTTAACCTTCGCTTTGCTTCAGGATATTGATGCGCTTACTGTTAATATAATATATGGTAATGGTTCAACGAGAAGTCTTAAAATCTATCTTCAGAAGGATGCTTCGCAGAATATTGTTGCTGTGCAGTCAAAGCAGTTTTCTCAGGAAGGTGAGTTAGGCAAAACAGCATCGTATGATTTGACTCTTGAATTGTTCAGCGGTGATAACAATACTTTCAGGCTTGAGGTTGTAAACCTTCCGCAGCAAATAACAAGATATTTTAAAGATGCGGAGGGAGGTGCGCGGCTTAACCAGTTTAAGTTTACTGAAAATGTTAATACGCGAAAAGCATCTCTCGAAGTTTCCCTGCCGGACAGACCTTCCGATGAAATTAAGATGGATAAACCGATCCAATTCTTTGTTCTTGTAATTCCAAACGATAAGAAAATAGAAAGGACTTCAGATAAAACATGGTCGCAGGAAGAAATTGAAAAGCTGAATGTAGGATATGTAAAATTAGAATTAGTCCCTAAAGGAAAAGGAAGATTACTTGTACGTGCTCCCCAGCTTTTCTACACTGTTCAACCGGATGGAAGCGCGGAATCAACAATTGAAATAGTAAACGAAGGAACAAGAATATTAGATAATGTTGAAGTAAAACTTGATTTGCCTCTTAACTGGGGAAAAGAAATTGAGCCTTCAGTTATTAAAACGCTCGGTATTTCGGAAGAGAAACAAGTGAAGCTAAAAATTTTTCCGCCAAAAGATATTTCTGTAGGACGTTATGAGGTCAGAATAAGAACAACATCTTTGTCAGAAGGTCAACCTGTAACCGGTGAAGATAAGACTCTTATGATTGAAGTTGAAGGTGGCTCCAACATTTGGGGTACAGCTTTGCTTGTAATTTTAATTCTTGGGCTTTCGGCAGGAATAGTAATCTTCGGTATTAAACTTTCAAAAAAATAAAAAGAATTTAACAGGTGAATAATGGAAAACACAGTAACTAATAATTCAATGCTGGCAGCAGTAAACTTATCTAAAAAATATGAAGATGGAGTTTTAGCTCTTGATAATGTTTCCTTTTCCGTGAACAAAGGAGAAATATTTACAATACTTGGAGCCAACGGAGCAGGCAAAACAACAACAATAAATATCTTCCTGAATTTTATTGAACCGACAGAAGGTGAAGCATTAATTGACGGATTTGTAACTCACAAAGAACCTCTGAAGGCAAAACAAAAAGTAGCCTTCGTTTCTGAAAATGTAATGCTCTATAATAATTTTTCTGCGCTTCAGAATCTCGATTACTTCGCAAAGCTTGGCGGAAATACTTCTTTAACAAAAGATGATTATAAAAATATTCTTCTGCGTGTAGGCCTGCAGGAAGATGCACATAACAAAAAGATAAAAGGCTTCTCAAAAGGAATGCGCCAGAAATGCGGAATTGCAATTGCAATAATTAAAAATGCCGAAGCAATCTTACTTGACGAACCAACATCAGGGTTGGATCCGAAAGCGGGTTTCGAATTTATTTCACTGCTTAAATCTCTTCGTGATGAAGGGAAAGCAATATTAATGTCCACGCACGATATTTTCAGAGCAAAAGAAATTTCTGATACGATTGGTATAATGAACAAAGGCAGACTAGTGATGCTTAAAAAACAGGATGAACTTAAAGACCAGAACCTTGAACAAATTTATCTTGATTATATGGCAGGACACAACGGCGAAACCATCTCCTGATATCTTTTCTCATCATAATAGCCCCGATTTTTAAATCGGGGGAAAAATATGAAAAAGAGAAAGAGTAAGTTTATGATGGAGAGTAAGATTATGAATAAGAGTAAGTTTACCAGCCTTTGGCTGGATTATGAATAAGAGTAAGAATTATTTGTTTAATTAAGTTACAAGGGTTTTAAAATGATCAAACATATCATACTGAAAGAAATTAAAGACAATCTTTCTTCTACCAAGTTTATAGTCACGTTCAGTGTTTGTTCTATCCTGATATTGCTTTCGTTTGTAATTGGTGCTACAAATTTTAAGATTGCTCAGATGCAGTACGAAGCGGCAAAAAATGAAAACACAAGGCAGCTTGAAGGATTAACAAACTGGATGATGGTTAACGATTACAGGATATTCCTGCCCCCGCAGCCACTTGCCGCATTGGTAACCGGCGTTTCAAATGATATCGGCCGAACAATTGAAATCGGCGGGACAAATGATATTCAGGCAGAAGACAGCATATTCGGTGACGAACCAATCTTTGCAATTTTCAGGTTCCTTGATCTTGAATTTATTTTTCAGATTGTACTTTCTCTGTTTGCAATATTGTTTGCATACGATTCAATTAATGGCGAGAAGGAAAGAGGGACGCTTAAACTTACTTTTTCATACCCGGTATCGAGAAGTGATTTTATACTTGGAAAACTTTTCGGCTCTTTTTCCTCGTTAATAATTCCTTTGCTGATTCCATTTATGATCGGAATGGTTATTCTTCCGGCATTAGGAGTAAACTTAACCGGCGATGAATGGATTCGTTTGATGCTGATAATATTAAACGGATTTGTTTTAACATCCGTCTTCCTTTTACTGTCAATTTTTGTTTCAGCATTAACGGAAAAATCCTCGAACTCTTTTCTGTACCTGCTTGGCGGCTGGATATTTTTTGTGATGATTATTCCCAGAATATCTTTCATTGCAGCCGGTTCAATAATCAATGTTCCTTCTTTAGATGAAATTAATTCACAGAAAGCCAGGCTTTCAATGCAACTATGGAGCGAAGACAGGAAAGCAATCAATTCTTTTTCTTCAACTAAAACAGGAAACCCTGAAGAATTGATGAAAGAATTTAATTCGTTTATGCAGAAGATGACAAAAGGAAGACAGGAAAAAATCCGTGAACTTACAGAACGGTTATATGAAGAAAGAGAGAACAAACAAAATTCAATGATTAAACTTGCATTCGGTTTAGCAAGTTTGTCACCGGTTACTTCTTTTTCACTTTCAATTTCAACACTTGCTGGAACATCAGTCAGGTTGCAGGAGCAATTTTATAAGAATGCAAAAAACTATAAACGGGAATACTCAGAATTCATGAAGAAAAAAACTGGCATGGATGGTAGCGCATTTGTTGTTATGCGAAGACTTTCGGATGACGACACGAAAGAAAACAAAATAAACCTAAGTGAAATTCCTGTATTTCAGTTTAAACAGGCAAGTCTTTCTGAAAATATAGCAGATACAATTTTATATACGGGTATCCTGCTACTGTTTTGTATTGCTTTTTTTGCAGCATCATTTTATTCCTTCAGGAAATATGATGTCAGATAAAAACATTTT
>CAZIDB010000143.1:0-4002 GCA_964537965.1 uncultured Melioribacter sp.
AAAGGAAATAGAGATACTCAAAAAAAACCAGGAAATACATGAGCTGCAGTTATCAAGGCAATTAGGACTTGTAATTACTCTTATTTTATTATCTATTGTAATTGCCGGTTTCAGCATAATAATATTTAAGCGATACAAAGACAATAAAAAATTAAACTCAATTCTTGAAGAGCGTAATAAACAGATTGAGACACGACAAGCTGAATTGAATTTGATTAATCAGCAGCTTACGGAAACAAATAAAAAACTCTCCGCATCCGAAAATGATTTGAAACTGCTCAACGCTACAAAGGATAAATTCTTTTCGATAATTGCACATGATCTAAAAGGGCCATTCTCATCATTACTGGGACTTACAGAACTTATAAATGATAATATTGAAACCATCTCGTCCGAAGAATTGAAAGAAATGAGCAGAGGACTTTACAAGACTTCAAGGCATGTATATTCTTTAACTGCGAACCTGCTTGAATGGTCGCGCTGTCAGCTTAATATGCTTAATATAAAACATGAGCAATTCAACTTAAACGAACTTGTGAAAAGTAATGCCCACCTTTACACAGATACTCTGCAGGCTAAATCAATTACCTTGGAAACAGAATTATGCAGTGAAGCAATAGTAAATACGGATAGGAATATGATTGATTTTGCACTACGGAATCTTTTACATAACGCCATTAAGTTTACAAAACATGAAGGTAAAATTAATATTTCAACTGCTGTTGAAAAGAGTTTTCTAAAAGTAGAAGTATCCGATACTGGAATTGGAATTCCCGAAGAGGCACTGGATAGTTTGTTTAAGATAGAATCCACTTTTACTACATCAGGTACGGCAGAAGAAAAGGGTACCGGGTTAGGGCTTGTACTTGTACGCGAGTTTATTGAAAAGATAGGCGGAAAGATTTTTGTTAAGAGTAAAGTGAACCATGGAACGACCTTCACTTTTACAGTACCGATAACAGCTTAAATTTTCATAATTGGATTAGTAATACATTTGACTGGTTTGAAATTCTTTAAAGATTTATACCTCAATTATTCAATCCTCATTTTGAAATGATAACTTTCCGGTTAAGCGGCAGTGTTCTACTACCGCTGTTACCGGTTTTTAACTCAGACTTCAGATAGGTAAAATATTTATCTTAAGCCTGAATAATATCAAATCGATCTAAGTTCATCACTTTATTCCATGCAGCAATGAAATCACGAACGAATTTATCTTCTGCATCATCCTGTGCATAAACCTCGGCAAGAGCACGCAACTGAGAGTTTGATCCGAAAACTAGGTCAACACGGGTGGCAGTCCACTTTAGTTCATCAGTATTGCGATCGCGTCCTTCAAATGAATCTTTTGCATCAGACATGGGTTTCCAGATTGTATCCATGTTAAGCAGGTTAACAAAGAAATCATTTGTGAGCGTTCCAACCCGTTTTGTAAATACTCCATGCTCAGACTTAGCTGTATTGGCACCAAGTACGCGCATTCCGCCAACAAGCACAGTCATTTCCGGTGCGCTTAATGTAAGCAATTGGGCCTTTTCAATAAGCATTTCTTCTGCTGATATTGAGTAAGTTGTTTTCTGGTAATTACGAAAACCATCCGCTAATGGTTCAAGCACCGCAAATGATTCTACATCGGTTTTAGCTTGTGATGCATCAGTTCTGCCGGGAGTAAATGGCACTTCAACTTTATAGCCGGCAGCCTTAGCTGCAGCCTCAACTGCTGCACATCCGCCAAGCACTATAAGATCAGCCAAAGATACTTTCTTGTTTTCTTTCTGCGAGCTGTTGAAATCTTTTTGAATTTTCTTAAGTTTATTTAAAACCTTTGCTAATTGCGCAGGCTGATTTACTTCCCAGTCTTTTTGAGGTGCCAGCCGAATACGAGCGCCATTAGCGCCACCGCGGAAATCCGATCCACGGAAAGTTGATGCAGAAGCCCATGCAGTTGAAACCAGTTCAGATACAGATAATCCTGAAGCCAATATCTTTGCCTTTAATCCGGCAATATCTTTTTTATTTATAAGCTTATGATCTAACTGTGGAACAGGATCCTGCCATATTAATTCTTCCTTCGGTACTTCAGGACCAAGATAACGGGCTTTAGGACCCATATCCCGGTGAGTAAGTTTAAACCATGCTCTTGCAAATGCATCGGCAAAAGCTTTTGGATCTTTATGAAACCGGCGTGATATTGGTTCATAGATCGGATCAAACCGAAGTGATAAATCTGCCGTTGTCATCATTGGGCGGTTCTTTTTAGAAGGATCATGAGCATCAGGAATCATATGTTCTTCTTTAACATCTTTTGCAAGCCACTGCCAGGCACCGGCAGGACTTTTAACAAGTTCCCACTCATAACCGAACAACATATTGAAATAGCCCATATCCCATTTAGTAGGATTTGGTTTCCAGGCACCTTCAATTCCACTGGTAGTAGTATGAACACCTTTACCAGTTTCTAATTCATTTATCCAACCCAGACCTTGCACTTCTATTGGTGCAGCTTCCGGCTCAGGGCCAACCAGTTTTGGATCGCCTGCACCATGTGCTTTACCAAAAGTATGACCGCCAGCAACGAGTGCAACAGTTTCCTCGTCATTCATAGCCATACGGGCAAATGTCTCACGTACATCACGACCTGACGCAACAGGATCCGGATTTCCATTTGGACCTTCCGGGTTAACATAAATAAGTCCCATTTGTACTGCAGCAAGAGGATTCTCAAGATCTCGTTCACCGCTATAGCGCTTATCGCCAAGCCAGGTATTTTCGCTGCCCCAGTAAATATCTTCTTCGGGTTGCCAAATATCTACTCGTCCGCCACCAAAGCCGAATGTTTTGAAGCCCATAGATTCCAGTGCGCAATTACCTGCCAGGATCATTAAGTCTGCCCATGAAATTTTATTTCCATATTTCTTTTTGATAGGCCAGAGAAGGCGTCGTGCTTTATCCAGATTAACATTATCCGGCCAGCTATTAACAGGTGCAAAACGCTGACTACCTGTTCCACCACCACCACGTCCATCAGCAGTACGGTAAGTTCCTGCGCTGTGCCATGCCATTCGAATGAACAAACCACCGTAATGACCCCAATCTGCCGGCCACCATTCCTGTGAGTCTGTCATTAATTTATAAAGGTCTTTCTTAAGCGATGTGAAATCCAGCTTCTTGAATTCTTTGGCGTAGTTGAAATCCGGATCCATCGGATTGGAAACCTGTGTATGCTGGTGAAGGATTCCAAGATTCAACTGGTTGGGCCACCAGTCCTTATTGGATGTACCTCTACCAGCAGAGGTTCTGCCCGTTACAGGGCACTTGCTTTCATCATTCATTTTTGTTTTCCTTAAGTTGTTCATTATTCATTTCAATGTTTTTAGTAATATGGATATTTGGGAAAACTCAGGTGGCTTCAGCTTTCATTATAGAATTATTAAACCATAATTCCGGTAGATGGAGCTGTAAAAAAAATCAAACTTATTTACTCTTTGGACTTCAGATAATTTTCAAAAACAATTATTTGTTATTGAAAGTGCCGATTATCTGAAGCTTTATGTCTTTTACTTTAAAATTGGGAATTTTCTTCTTCTTAAAATAATTCTCAAGAATATCATTAAGTTCATTGTCAAAGAAATCTTCTATATGTTCAGTATCCTCGCAGTACAAATGGTGATGCTTTTCAAGTATTGCATCGTATCTCATTATATCTTTTTCCGTCTTTACCTTTTTTACCAATCCTTTTTTAACGAATGTCTCAAGGGTTTTATAGATAGTACCAACAGCAATGTTAGGATGATATTTTATTACATATTCTTTTATTTTATCGGCAGTAGGATGATCTTTTAAATTATTTAATGCTTCCATAACAACCATTCTTTGTGGTGTTATCTTAAGATTGCTGTTTTTAAGTTCAATTTTATGTTTTTCTTTTTTCATAAATAATTAATATTAAATGAGAATAATTCTCACTTAGGATAAATAATTTTTTACTAAAGTTCAAGCTTT
>CAZIDB010000143.1:4102-6246 GCA_964537965.1 uncultured Melioribacter sp.
GGCTTTTATTTAACTTTTTCGCTCATGGCTTTTGCTTGCATAAATAGAAGGAGATAATCCCTTCCGCCTGCCTTGCTGTCTGTTCCGCTCATATTAAATCCACCGAACGGGTGACCGCCAACCATAGCACCGGTACATTTCCTGTTAAAGTATAAATTACCAACAAAGAAATCTCTCTTTGCTCTTGCAAGTTTTTCTTTGTTGTTTGTATATACAGCACCGGTTAAACCGTAAATTGTGTTGTTACCAATTTCCAAAGCGTGATTAAAATTCTTTGCTTTAATAACTGCAAGTACGGGACCGAATATTTCTTCCTGTGAAATTCTTGCCATCGGATCAACATCAACAATTACTGTTGGTTTGATGTAGTAACCGTTGCCCTCTGCTTTTTCACCACCGCAAAGTAATCTGCCTTCATTCTTTCCAATCTCAATGTATGACAAAATATTTTTTTCGGCTGAGGCATTAATAACTGCACCTGCTCTATAATTTTCTTTTGCCGGGCCAACCTGAATTTTTTCTACTTCTGCTTTTAATTTTTCAACAAACTTATCATATACTTTTGCATCGACAATTGCTCTTGAACAGGCAGAACATTTTTGTCCCTGGAAACCAAATGATGAAGCAACTACACCGGCTACTGCATCGTCCAGGTTTTTAACTTCACTATCAACAATAATACTATCTTTGCCACCCATTTCTGCAACTACACGTTTCAACCATTTTTGTCCAGGTTGTACTTCTGCAGCTAATTTATTTATATGAATTCCAACTTCCATTGATCCTGTGAAGGAAATAAATCTTGTTAATGGATGAGCCACTAAAGTATCACCAACTTCACCACCTGAGCCTGGCAAAAAGTTTAACACTCCAGCAGGCAAGCCTGCCTGTTTCATAATTTCATAAAAGAGTTGTCCCATCATCGGTGTATCACTTGAAGGTTTAAGAACAATTGTATTACCAGTAACAATTGCTGCAGAGGACATACCGACTAAAATAGCAAACGGGAAATTCCATGGCGGAACTACAACACCAACTCCAAGTGGTAAATATATTAATTCATTCTTCTCACCCGGCAGTGGAGTAATAGGTTGTTTTTCTGCATAGCGCAACATTTCTCGTGCATAGAATTCCATAAAGTCAATTGCTTCTGCAGTATCTGCTTCAGCTTCTGCAAAATTCTTTCCTGCCTCTGTAATCATCCATGCATTTATTTCAAATCTTCTTTTCTTTGCAATCTCGGCTGCCTTTAAAAGAATTTTTACTCTTTCAAGGGCGGGGACATTTTTCCACTGCTCGAATTTTTTTGCGGCAGTTTCAATTGCAAGATTAGCTAATTCTTTTGTCCCTTTATAGAATTGGGCAACAACTTCATCTTTATCGGATGGGTTGAAGGAGGTTAATTTTTGTTCTGTCTGATATTTTTTTCCACCCACGATTATATCATATTTTTTTCCAAGTTTTCTGCGAACTTGTTTGAGTGCATCATTCTGTACCTTATAGATTTTCGTGTCAGAAAAGTTATGATAGGATTCATTTTTGAATGGTTTTAATTTCATAAAAAGCTCCGTTTTTTCCTTTAATATGGATTAAAAATTGTTCTAAAATTAGCTCTTTAAACCATGATTAGCAAAGGAGAATTCAGGCTACTTTCGGTGGTAATTCAATGGTAACTTAGTGGTTGACTGGTAGACTAAGGCTGGAGAAAAAATCTGAAATTAGAAATTGGTATTTGGAAATTGTGAGTTGGTTATTGGGATTTGAACTGTGTTCGTAACTATGTGGTAATTAATTGCAATCTGACAGGCTAAGGCGAAGGCTGGAGAAAAAATCCGAAATTAGAAATTGGTATTTGGAAATTGTGAGTTGGTTATTGGGAATTGAACTGTGTTCGTAACTATGTGGTAACTCAATTGTAGTCTGGTAGGTTAAGGTGAAGACTGAGGCTGAGAAGTACTGCTGTTCGAATTTCATTATTCCTTAATTGATATACGATATTAAATCTTCAACTTGCATCCTTGCAAAATTGTACCAATCCATCCTTGCATACGTGCAGCCTTGATTGCGTTTCAAACGTCTTTTGGTGGTAATTCAATGGTAACACAATAGAAATTCAGCAGTAGCTATATATTGAATCTCACATC
>CAZIDB010000143.1:6346-11990 GCA_964537965.1 uncultured Melioribacter sp.
ATTCAATGGTAACACAATAGAAATTCAGCAGTAGCTATATATTGAATCTCACATCTCACGCTTGACTTTTCATTTTACTCAGTAACCATACTACTTCTTTTTCTCTTTGAAGATATCATCAGATAAACCGGTGTTAACTTTATAATTTGAGTAGAGGATTTCTACCGATCCGCGTTCGGTTGTTTTTTGTCCGCTTTTCTTGTTCGTTTCAAGCTTCTTATTACGGGGATCCTGAATATATTGCAACTTGGGTACATCAAGAGAGAATAGAATTTTTTTAGGAAGCGGATACTGGAAATTGTTATCATACATAAGTTCAATCTGCGTTGAGCCGCCGCGTCTTGCTGTTGATTCAACTCTTCGGACAAGGTTTTTCTCGGCGTCAATCCATACTGTAGATAAAATTATTATTGCCGAATCTGAATTTGGTATAACTTTAACAACATGCATTGTTCTGCCGTCAATTTTATCCTGTTTTACATAGATAGCGCTAAAATCTTTTTCAAGCATTGCAGTGGGTGAAAAGTTAAAAGCCTGTTTCGGCAGCATTGCAAATTCTTTAGAATCCAGCTTTGTTTTATTTGGCTGTTTAAAATACATTGTAGCTTTCATATCTGGCACTTTAAGATATTCCATACTTACTTTGACCGAAATATCCGCCTTGTAATCTTTTACCTTTGCAAAACTTGCTTTTACTTTATTTAAAATTGCATAGGGATCTTTCGATTGACCAAATATTAAAGTTGATAAAAACAAATAAAATATTATTCTTTTCATAATTATATCCTTGATTCATAGAGTAAAGTTAGAACAAGTTATTCTCTCTCCGTCTGAATATTAACAATCTGTCCGGTCTCTTCAACAGGCTCAGAAACCTCTCTTCTTTATATCGATAAAATTTGTATTCACTAATTAATTGTTTTCTCAGCCAAAGGCTGATCCCGCAAAGCGGGACATTTCCCATCTTCCATTTTACATCTCACATCATACCTCAGCTTAAAATATCTTTCCTTAAAAAGAGAATAAGCGAGATTAAATACAATCCTAAAATATGACCGCCAAGCACAAGTGCGTCTTTTGCAATGTCAACATAATCAATCGGGTCATCAAAAAATCCAAGCCACCCATTCATATAATTTGTAAAAAGATAAGGTCTTATTGAAGTAAGTATTTCAACATCAAGTACAGAAAGTATCATGAAAACAATTAAGATTGACATCGCTCCGACAATCGGACCAATAGCATTTTCAACTAAAGATGAAAAGAAAAATGCAATTGAGACGATGACAGACATGCTTAAAACGGCAAAGCCATAAGCATATAGAAAACGCCACCAGACATCATACGATGGAAATACGGTAACACTGCCTTTAAAGACAAGCAGCGAACCCGTTCCGAAAAATAAAATTCCAAGTCCTAAACTCATAAGTGCCAGCCAGAATAGTAAAATGATTGTGGTTATTATTCCGGCAAGATATTTTGCGCTCACAAGCTGGAAGCGTGAAATAGGTCTTGTTATTAGCATCCTGTAAGTGCCGGCTGTAGCTTCACCGGCCATAAGGTCGCCGCCAACAAGAACAACAAGAAAGGGAATATGAACAAATAAACTTTGCAGTATAAGGTAACCTATAAAATATCCGTTAAGAATATTACCTGAAAAAACAAAAGTATCAGTAATATTTCGCGGAGCAAAACTAGCTCCTTGCTGTTGTGCCAAATAAAAAGAAAGATGGATAAGTGGTATAAGAACTCCAATTGCCATAAAGCTTATGTAAGTTCTCCACTTCTTAAAAATTTTATAGAGTTCTATGGATATTAGTTGAAACATTATTTCTGTCCTTCTGTTATGGATAGAAAATATTCTTCGAGAGATCTTGTAGGAACAACAGCGCTTACTGAAATATCATTATCGTTCAGGTATTTGTTCAGCCCGGCAGTTTCATCTTTCTCAAGATAGAATAAGAATGTTGTAGATGAGCTTGAGTTTAATTTTTCTTTCCATGCTGATTCGTTAATCAACCTAAGTGTTTCCTCTGCTTTATCAACTTCAAATTTAACTGTCATGGTTCCGGAGTTAAGTAATTCTTTTACATCACCTTCAACAATAGTTGTACCTTTATTTATAATTATCATCCGGTTGGCAATAATTTCAACCTCTGAAAGAATATGCGAGGATAGAAAAATTGTTTTACCTTTATCTTTACTTAAGTGAATAATTAAATCACGGACTTCTTTCATACCCTGCGGATCAAGTCCCGTAGTTGGTTCATCAAGAATTATTAGTTCCGGATCATGAAGCAGAGCCTGGGCAAGACCGAGCCGTTGTTTCATCCCATGCGAAAAAGTTTTTACCTTGCTCTTGTATCGCTTTTCAAGACCAACAAGTTCAAGTAAAGACATAATATTTCTCTTTGAAACATCAGCGCCCGAAAGCCTTCCGAGAATTTCAAGATTTTTGTATGCAGTCAGGTATAAATAGAAATCGGGTTTTTCAACAATTGCACCAATTCTTTTTAATATCTTTTTTCTTGATTCCTTAAGCGACTGATTAAAAATATTAATGCTGCCTTTTGTAGGACTTATGAGCGACAAGAGCATTCTTATAGTTGTACTTTTCCCGGCTCCGTTAGGACCAAGGAATCCGAATACATCACCTTTATGGACGTTAAGATTCAGATTATCAACAGCCCTTACTTCTTTGAATTGTTTAGTAAGACCTGTTACTTCAATAATTTTTTCAGAATTCAACGAAACCTCAATCTGTTGAAACTTTTGAAATTCTTTATGCTAAACATCAGAAAAATTTCCGAATATTGTTCTTTATTCACCGATGTTTTTTTTGTGTTTGCCGATTTAAACTATTAAACAATCTCCTTTGTTCTTTTATTTGACACGTAAATTTTTGACATACAAAGGGAGTATAAATGCCAAGGTTTCTTCTCGTTTTTATTTTTCTTTTATCGGCTCTTTCAACTTTTGCACAGAACAGAAATGATGCGACAGTAAGCGGATACGTTTTTGATAATGAATCCGGTGAAGCTCTTATTGGGGCAAGCGTTTATATTAAAGATCTTAATATCGGGGCTACAACTAATGTTAGCGGGTATTTTGTAATTCCGAATTCACCTGCTGGAAACAGAACAATAATTGCTTCTTATCTTGGTTACAAAGCATCTTCCAGGAAAATTGTTTTAACCAAAGGTGAAAATGAAATTCTGAAAATCTATCTTTTACCGGAAGCCGTACAAACGAAAGAAGTTGTTGTTACAGGTGATTCAATACCAACCATAGAAAAACTATTTGTTAAACCTGTTTCCAGGGTTGAACTTAATGCTAAACAGATTAATAATATTCCGCGTGTAATAGAAGCCGACTTGCTGAGATCTCTCCAGACTTTACCCGGTATTCAGCCGTTATCGGATTTCTCTTCTGCACTTTATGTAAGAGGAGGAACACCTGACCAGAACCTGTACCAGGTAGATGGAACAGATGTTTATAATCCCGAACATGCTTTCGGGTTATTTTCAACCTTCAATACCAATGCAATTAAAAAAGTTGAATTGTCCAAAGGTGGATTCAGCGCTGAATACGGTGGAAGACTTTCATCGGTCTTAAGTGTTAATAATCTTGATGGTAACAGGAATAATTTCCAGGGAGATGTGAATGTAAGTCTGTTATCCGGTGCCACTACCTTGCAAATGCCTCTTGGTAATCTGGGATCAATTTCAGGTTCATTCAGAAGAACTTATCTTGATCAGACTTATGCAAAATATATTGATGAAATACCTGCTTATTATTTCTGGGATGGTAATGTAAAAGCTTTCCTTGATTTAGATGATAAGAATAAAGTAGTAATAAGTTTTTTTGGCGGAAGAGATAATCTTGATTATAAATTTGATAAGGATGCTCCTTCTTCACTCGGATTTCATTATGATTGGGGTAACACATCCGGCAGCGTTAACTGGAAAAGGATTTTTACTTCAAAATTGTTTGCCAACTTTTGGATTACCGCAAGCAGGTTTACTTCTCTATTCGATTTTGAAGATGTGAATATGAGAGAATATAACAAGATTACGGATTACTCCGCTAAAGGTAGTCTTGAATATTATTTGTCTGATCAATGGTCGATGAGATTCGGTTTTGAACAAAAATTAATTCATGGTGTGTTGGAAGAAAAATTCCCCGGCGGTAAAGTTGATGCACAGAAACACAGAAACTATTCGGCAGGTTATTTTACCGCAAACTGGAAACCATCAACAGACTGGGATATTGAAGCTGGTTTACGCTACGATTATTTTAATGCGGAAAAAGATTTTCAGAATATCGATCCAAGATTTTCTGTTAAATATAGACTAACCGAAACTTCAAATCTGAAATTTGCAACCGGCTTGTTTCATCAATATGTAAACAGAATGCCGAGATTATTTTTTGCAAGCATCTGGACGACTGCTGACCAGTTTACTTCCGGCTCAAGTGCACAACATTATATCCTAAGTTATCAGAAAGAAATAGGGCAGATTTATGAACTTGAAATAGAAACGTTCTATAAAAAATATAACGACATCCATCAGTTTAACCAGTCAATGCTTACAGAGATTGAAGCTGACAGGTATGAAAACAATGAACCTGTTTTTACTGAAACACGAGGCTTGTTTAATACCGGTGACGGTGAATCCTACGGCCTTGAAATTCTTTTAAGAAAAGATTACGGCGCAATCACTGGCTGGCTCGGTTATTCTCTTGCAAGAACGGATTATACTTTTGATGGATTAAACCAGGGCAAATCATTTATACCAAGGCACGACAGAACTTCTACAATTAACTTAGTTGCCAATACAGATATTAATAAACTCTGGGCAGAAGTTTTTGGAAGTTCAGGTGACGAAGGTAATTCAAATTGGTTGTTCGGTATGAACTTCATTTACTCAACCGGGCAGCCGCTTACTGTTCCAAACTCTGCTTATGTTTCAAGAACATTACCTGACTGGGAAGGAAACCAGAATTCAATTTCGCTTTACCCGACACAGCTTAATACCGTAAGATTACCGGCTTACATAAGAATGGACATCAGTATAACGTGGGAGAAGAAATATAAAGGATGGACACTTGCTCCTTACCTGCAGATTTTTAATGTGGGTAACAGAAAGAATGTCTGGTTTATTGAGTACGATAATAAATTAAAAGATGATAAAGTGGAGCAGGAAATTGATACAATCGGAATGATTCCTTTCCTGCCAAGCATTGGTGTTAATATTAAATTCTAAATTTGGAAAACGGAGAAACGAAAAATGAATAAAATAAAATATTTAGTTGTTTTGGTAATTGGATTATTATCACTTGCAGGCTGCGGTGAAGGTAAGGTTGATATTTCCGAAGCACAGTATGAACCTAAGATTGTGGTTGATGCTTATATCTATCCTGGTAAAAAAGTTGAGTTAGTTTATATTACGCGTAATGTTCCGTTAGATAAAAATTTTGATTTCAGTAAAGTTTTATTGACTGATGCAAATACAAGAATAACTGACCTTACCGATGGTAAAGTTTATATGCTTGAATACAATCCCTCAAAATTATCCTATGAATATAATGGCAGCGACCTGGTGATTCAAAACGGTAAAAGTTATAAACTTGAAGTTGAAGCAAC
>CAZIDB010000144.1:0-9615 GCA_964537965.1 uncultured Melioribacter sp.
GAACAAGCCCTTTAATAATCAACACTTTATCAGTTGAATCAAGAAAATTAGGGTTTCTTTTTCTTTCATCGCTGAAACCGCCGAAGATAGGGGTAAGCTTTACAACAACTTTCCAATCCCTTGGAAGGAAAAATGAAACACCTCCGAAAACTGCAAGCATATCAATTGTTTGTTCACCCGGGGCAAGTTGCGCATCAAGAAGATCTAATTCAAGTCCGCCGAATATTGCGGTAGTTTTTCCTCCCATAAATTTTTTGGAATTGATATATTTTTTCCCGCCGCCGAATATTGCAATTTCATCAATCATATCATCATTAATTTCCACACCTTTCGCGCCATTTGCTTTGTAACTTTTAGAACAACTGCCTGGTCGTTTATGAACGTTAAGCAAAATATAAAGTCCCATAATAATTAAAAGGACAGGCCAGAAATCCCATACGTTAAAATCGTAATATTTGCCAAGGAGGAAAAGGATTCCGAACGAAGCGAGTATATACCCGGCAACATCATTTGAATTAATTATAATTATAGTTCCTATTACAATTAGAATGGTAGGCCAGGAAAAGATGAACTGAGGTATGTTGAAATCTATAAGATCAAAATTCGAGAGAAGAAAGGCTACACCCATAAGCAAGATGAACCCGCCAATAACGATTCTTCCACCGGTTTTTGTTTTGTATTCTTCCATTTATGAACCTTTTTTTATTTTCAGCTACAAATTTACGAGGTTATAATTAAGATCGTACTTCAAATCGGTGAAAACCATAAATAAATCGGTAAACTTTTATATATAAAGCCTTTAATGAATCAAAATCTAACTATGTTCAGTTTCATTCTCAATTTCTAATTGTTGAGCAGCAGGCAAAGCCTGTACATCTTTCAAACGCCTTTCAATTGTTCTTGATTTTCTTGCCGCATCTTCAATTGTATTACTTGCTTCCTGCAATTTCTTTTGTGTTTTTTCAAGCACCTCACCAAACTTTCCGAAATCTGTTTTAACAAGGCTAAGCAAATTCCATACTTCACCAGATCGTTTTTCAATAGCAAGAGTTCTGAATCCCATTTGCAGACTGTTTAATAGTGCTGTTAATGTTGTTGGTCCTGCAACTGTTACCCGGTAATCCCGTTGAATTGTGTCTGCCAATCCTGGTCTGCGAATTACTTCGGCAAAAAGTCCTTCAATCGGTAAAAACATTATTGCAAAATCTGTAGTACCCGGAGGACTGACATATTTATCCGCAATTTTTTTCGCTTCAAGTTTTATCCTTTGTTCAATTGCTTTGGCTGCTTCGTTTATCAGGTCTGTATTTCCGGCTTCCTGAGCAAGCTGCATACGCTGGTAATCTTCAATCGGAAATTTTGCATCTATCGGCAGCCAGACGCATTCACTTAACTGATTATCTCTTCCGGGAAGTTTAATAGCAATTTCAACTTTATCATTGCTGCCTGCTTTGGTTGCTACATTTTTTTCATATTGTTCGCGTGTAAGAATCTGATCAATCAGGTTTTCTAATTGAATCTCTCCCCAGGTTCCTCTTGTTTTTACATTTATAAGAACATTCTTCAGATCACCAACTCCGCGTGCTAACTCCTGCATATCTCCTAAACCTTTGTAAACCTGTTCAAGCCTGTCGCTAACAAGTTTAAATGATTCGCCCAAACGTTTTTCTAAAGTAGTCTGCAGTTTCTCATCAACGGTATTCCGCATTTCATCAAGCTTCTTTGCATTATTTTCTTCAATGCCTTTAAGTCTTTCTTCAATTTTATCTTTTACCTGGTCAAGCTTAAGTTCATTTGTCTGAGTTAGTTTTGATAACTGTTCAGAGAACAGGTTCATTTCATTTTTCAGGATCAGCGTCATTTCACTAAGCTGTTTGGTTAATGTTTCGGTAATTGCTTTAAGTGATGCCGATAATTCCTCTCGGTTTTGTTTAGCGGCTGTGATGCTATCATTCTGAAAACTTTGCAGTCTGTTGTCCATTCCATCCCTGAAAGATTCCATCTTCTCATCGACAGTTTTTGTGAACGAATTAAGGTTCTCCCTGAAAATTTCCAATTGAGATTTCTGAAGATTTGAGATTTCAAACATCCGGTTAAAGAAAGAATCGCTTAAAAGTTTGAAAGATGAGTTTAGTTCTTCCCGGTTCTGCTTTGCAAGGGAATAAGATTCTTCACGCGTCTTTGTAAATTCTTCACGCAGGTTCTTTTCAATCTCGTCATTGCTTTTATCAATTGTGTCTTTTATAAAACTTTGAATCTCCGGTAAGGATATATTCTTCCCACTCCTGCTATTCATGAATAGCTGAACAAGAAGGACAAGGAATATCAAAATTACAATTACTAAAATCAGTTCAATCATTCCAACCTCTGCTAAGAAAACAGAATTATTTTTTACTTGTTTAATCGGTAATGCAAAGATACTGTTATTAATTATTTTCATAAAGAATATTTTTAATCTAATTTTACAACTGCTGAATTAATTGATAACAAATTAAAGGTAGTTTTTGCCTGAATGGTTAAAAAATATTTTTAAGTTTTTAATTTCAATTGTAATAGTCACTGCCTTCGGACTTATACTTTTCTTTTACAAATTATCTTCGTCGTTACCCGAAAAGAATAAAGTTGTTGAAACAGATTACCTTACTAACAGGGTTGAGATCTTCAGGGATGAAAACGAAATTCCATTTATAAATGCTGTTACAGGAAATGATGCTGCTTTTGCTTTAGGTTATGTCCATGCACAGGACCGGCTGTTCCAAATGGATTTGTTCAGAAGGGCAGCTGAAGGTAGGTTAAGCGAAATTATTGGAACGAAGACTCTACCGTTTGATATAATGTTTAAAACAATTGGATTAGATAGAATAGCCAGGCAAACAATTAAACAAACAGATACGAAGCTGTTGGATTTTCTTAACGCTTATTCAAATGGCGTGAATGAATTCATCAAAGAATCAAAAGGTAATTTGCCTCTCGAGTTTGATGCACTGCAATATGAACCGTATCCATGGAAACCGGAACACTGCATACTCCTTTCCAAATTTTTTGCCTGGGAGTTAAATATAAGCTGGTGGACAGACCTTGCATTTTCTAACCTGATACAAAAATTTGGGGAAGAAAAAGTAACTGGTATATTGCCCGATTATCCTGAAAATGCGCCGATGGTTGTTCCTTCATTTTTAAAAAATATTCCGTCAGTTCCTTTGGGTTTAATTGAAGTTGACCAATCATTCAGAAAGTTTGTTTCTTTTAACGGAACACATATCGGCTCAAACAACTGGGTGGTAAACAGTAATCTATCATCAAGCGGTAAATCAATTATTGCCAATGACCCGCATCTTTTTTTACAAGCGCCGGGTATTTGGTATGCAGCAATAATCAATAGTAATGATTGGACTTGTGCCGGAGTTACAATTCCAGGTACACCTGTGGTTACAATTGGTAAGAATGAATTTATTTCATGGGTCCTTACAAATGTTATGGCAGATGACTCGGATTTCTATATTGAAAAGCTCGATGATTCAGGTAAAAAATATTTACTTGACGGTGTGTACAGAGATTTATCTTTTACAAATTATACGATTAAAGTAAAAGATTCTTTGGATTATAAATTAACTGTAAGAAGCACTCATCGCGGACCAATTATTTCCGGTATTCACCTGCTTGATAAACTCTACCCTGTAAAGGAAAATAAAAAAGTACAGCTTTCTATGCGATGGGTTGGTGATGACGTTACAAATGAATTTTTATCTTACTATAAAATAAACCGCGCAAAAAACTGGGAGGATTTTACAAATGCCGTTGCCGATTATAGTGTTCCGGGCATGAATTTCGTTTATGCGGATAGATCGAATAATATCGGTTATATCTGCGGTGCAAAGATCCCAATCAGGTCAACCTCATCCACAACTTTTCCGTTTGATGGTTCAACATCATCTAACGATTGGAAAGGGTTCGTTCCATACAATGCAATGCCTAAATTGTTTAATCCTAACGAGAACTTTATTGCATCAGCAAACAATAAAACCATTTCGGATTTTCCATATCATATTTCAAATATCTGGGAACCACCTTCAAGAATACAAAGAATAAGACAATTGTTAAATTCAAAGTCTAAACATTCATCAGACGATTTCAGAAGATACCAAATGGATCTTATTTCACCTTATGCTAAAGAGATTACGTATTTCTTTATTAAGGCATTTGAGAATGTTAAAGTTAAGGATAGGAATCTTGAAATCAGTCTTGAACTTTTAAGAAAGTGGAATTATAGTTTTAACAAGGAAAGTCAGGCGCCGTTAATTTACAGTGTTGTATTTAATTATCTTCTTAGAAATACTTTCCGGGATGAGATGGGAGAGAATCTTTTTATGCAGTATGTCTTAGTTGCAAACGTTCCGTACAGAACAATGCGCCGGTTGTTGGAAGAGAACAATTCTTTATGGTTTGATAATATTAAAACCAGGTCATTTGAAACCCGCGATGATATTATAAGAAAAAGTTTTTCTGATGCTCTCTCTTTTCTTGAAAATAGTTTAGGATATGAAATTTCTAACTGGCAATGGGGTAAAATCCATACTTTAACAATGAAACATTTCTTCCATGGTTCTGTACCGGCTTTTGATAAAAAATTAAGTATTGGTCCTTTTGAAATTGGCGGAGATGGTACAACAGTATGCAACGGAGAATATTTTTTTAATGAACCTTATGAAAATTTTCTTGGACCTTCAATGAGGTTCATTTACGATTTTGCAAACCCCGAAGTAATCAACTTAATATTACCCACAGGGCAATCGGGTAACCCGTTAAGCAAACATTACAAAGACCAAACTTCAAAATGGCTCAACGGTGAATTATTAAAAATTAAAACAAGCCAGAAGGATTTCAGAAATGCCGGTTATGATTTATTAATTCTGGAATAAAGTATTCCGGGCAAATAAAGTTATTCGTCTTCAGTAGTTTACCAAGGAATTTAGTAAATTTGTTCCGAAAAAATTAATAGAATATGAAAGTAATAGAACATCTTGCAAAAGCATCAAATCCTTTAATCAGTTTTGAGATCATTCCTCCGTTACGCGGTGGAGATATTAAAGGTTTACTTGGAATAATTGATACAATATCAAAGTACAATCCTCCGTTTATTGATATTACGAGTCATGCGGCAGAAGTATTTTATGATGAAACACCCAAAGGAATTCAGAGGCGAGTAAAACGCAAACGCCCCGGAACGCTTGGAATCTGCGCTTTAATTCAGAATAAATATAATATTGATGCAGTGCCTCATATTCTTTGTCACGGATTTACAAGAGAAGAAACTGAAGACTTTCTTATAGAATTAACTTACCTTGGAATCGATAATGTTCTTGCAATAAGGGGTGATGAAAATTATTATCAGAAACCACTGCACTCCGGCAGAAGTGCAAATACATTTGCAATTGATCTTGTTAAACAGATAAATGATCTGAACCACGGAAAATATCTTGAGGAAGGTTTGCTTGATGCCTGGGCAATGGATTTTTGTGTTGGTGTTGGTGGTTATCCAGAGAAGCACTTTGAATCACCGAACCTGAAAATTGATATAAGATATACGAAACAGAAAGTAGAAGCAGGAGCTCATTACATCGTTTCCCAGATGTTCTATGATAATTCTAAGTTTTTCAAATATCTTGATCTTTGCAGGGAAGAAGGGATCAATGTTCCTATCATTCCGGGATTAAAAATTATCACTTCTAAAGCCCAACTAGTCAATATTCCAAGGAATTTCTATATTGATATTCCACAGGAATTATCCGAGGAAATTTTAGAAGCGAAACCGGAACATGTGATTGATATTGGTGTTGAATGGGCATATAAGCAAGTGGAAGAACTTTTAAACAAGAATGTTCCCGCCGTTCACTTCTATATAATGCAAAGTTCTAAACCTGTTACTAAGCTAATGGAAAAATTAAAATTATAAGTGAAATGCAAATGCTGAATCTAAAAAAGAAAATGATGCGAAGATTAAAATGGGGAATAGCAGGATGCGGGAATTTTCCTGAGACTACTTTTATTCCTGCGCTTCAGCTTTTATCTAAAAGTAAATTAGTGTCATTGTATAGTTCAGACTTGAACCGCGCTGAAAACCTGGCAAATAAATTCTCGGTTCCAAATGCTTTTAATGACTATGATGAATTTTTAAAGAGCGATATTGACTGCGTGTATGTGGCAAGTGCAAATGTTAATCATTACGAGCAGGTTATTAAAGCTGCAAAAGCGCATAAGCACATTCACTGTGAAAAGCCGATGGCGTTAACTTACGAGCAGGCAAAAGAAATGGTTAAAGTGTGCGAAGAAAACAAGGTATACTTAACAGTAAACTATCTTCACAGATTTCATCCAATGGTGAATAAGGCTAAAGAAATAATTGAAAAAAACATGCTCGGTAAGATTGTTTCCATAACTGCCAACTTTAATGTTGATATGTCTCCGAATGAAAATTTCAGGTTTAAAAAATCTATGAGCGGAGGCGGCGCTTTAAGAGATATAGGTACGCATATGATTGATCTTCTGAGATATTTCGGCGGTGAGATTTCTGAAATAAACGGCGTCATGGATAATATCGTATATAAAAGTGAAGTGGATGACTTTGCTGCTGCTACTGTTAAGTTCAGTAACGGTGGATATGGATTTTTTAATGTTTCATTCAACAGCAAAAAAGCTTTTAACAGGGTAGAGATACTTGGTTACAACGGCTGTATAAGCATTGAAAACCTAATCGGTAGAAGAACTTCTCCATGTAAAATGTTAATTGATCTCGCCGGTGAAAAACGGAAAGCTTTTAGAAAACGTGCTAACAAACAAGTGGTTGCATTAAGAGCAATTCAGAAATCCTTCCTTTATAATAAACCGCTGCCGATAAGTGGAATTGATGGTATGGTAAACCTGAAATTAATGGAAGAGTTAGAAAAAAAAGCCGGGTATTAGTTTTACAAAAATGATTTTTAACAACTCTGTAAATTCTGGAAATAATGAAAAATAAAAACCTTAAAATTGCTTTATTGCTTGGTGGTACTTCATCTGAAAGGGAAGTGTCTCTCTTGTCTGGTAAAAGTATTTATTTTACTCTAAAAGAAGCCGGTTACAATGTTAAGTTGATCGATCCAGCATTCGGACTAAATCAACCTGCGAAAGAAGATGATTTTTTTACCACAAAACAACTATCCGAAATTCAAAATGAAAATTATATAGAAGCGGTTAACTCTTCTCTTTTTGATGATGTTGATCTGGCACTTATCGCTTTGCATGGTAAATGGGGAGAAGACGGAGCTATTCAGTCTTTGCTTGAACTTCGCGGAATAAAATATACAGGCTCGGGTGTGCTTGCAAGTGCAATCGCTATGGATAAGTGCGTATCAAAAATTTTATTTCAGCATTTTGATGTTGCTACTCCTAACTGGATAACAGTTAGCCCTCGTGATTTTAATCTTGAAAATGTAATTGAAAGAGTAAAAAAACTATTTGGCTTTCCGTGTATTGTTAAACCTAACGACCAGGGTTCTACAATAGGGTTTTCACTTGTAAGGAACTCTTCCGAAGTGAAGATTGCCGTTGAACTTGCTTTTAATTATTCGGATAAAATTTTGATTGAAGAGTATATAAGCGGGCGGGAAATTGGTGTTACTGTTCTTGATCATACTCCGTTGCCGGTTCTCGAAATTAAACCCAAACATAATTTATATGATTACGAATGTAAGTATACATCGGGAATGAGCGAGTATATTGTACCTGCACAAATTCCGGAAAAGGTAGCAGCACATTTACAGCAGCAGGCATTGCTTGCCTTTAATGCAATTGGTGGAACAGGTTATGGACGAATGGACTTCCGGCTTACGGAGGATATGAAATGCTATTGCCTTGAAGTAAATACTTTACCGGGAATGACATCTACGAGCCTCGTTCCTAAGATGGCAAAGGCAGCGGGAATTTCATTTATTGAATTGTTGGAAAAAATTATAGATCAGTCTGTAAAATGAGTGGCAGCAAAAATAAGATTAAATATTTCTTATTCTTTTTATTAGGAGTTGCAGTAGTATCTTATTTCTTGTTTAATCAATATGGTATGCTTAAATATATCGAGTTGAAAAGTGAACAAGCCAAAATCAAAAATGAAATTGATCAGGTTGAGTACGAAAATAATTTACTGAGGCAAAGAATAGACTCGTTAAATTCAGTTGATTATACCATTGAAAAAGTAGCCAGAGAGAAATATAATTTAAAACGAAAAGGCGAGAAAGTAATAAAAGTTCAAGTAGTTGAGTGAGTAACCAGGTTAACATACCTCAGATTCCGCTTGCAGAAAGAGTCCGGCCCAAATCTTTAGAAGATTTTCAGGGACAGCAGACATTGCTTGCCGTGGGAAAACCTCTTCGTGGAATGATAGAGAAAGATACACTAAGTTCGTTCATATTGTGGGGCCCACCCGGAACTGGTAAAACTACTATTGCAAAAATTATAGCAGAAAAGACAAACTCGGATTTTTTCCAGATCAATGCAGTTTCGTCGGGTGTAAAAGATATTCGTGAGATTATTGGAATTGCAAAGAAGAATATGGATTCGTTTAAGCGGACAATTTTATTTATTGATGAAATTCACCGCTTTAATAAAGCACAGCAGGATGCCTTACTGTCTGCCGTAGAATCCGGGTTGATAATTTTAATTGGTGCTACAACAGAAAATCCTTCATTCGAAGTTATACCGGCTTTGCGCTCAAGAGTAAGGGTATTTATTCTTGAAGAGCTTTCTAAAGATAATCTTTCTTTAATAATTGATAATGCAATTTCAAAAGATGAATTTCTTAACTCCAAAGAAATTACCGAGATTGATAAAGAATATTTAATCTATGCATCGGGAGGAGATGCAAGAATCCTGCTTAACCTTCTTGAAGCCTCTTTCGTGCAGGAATATAATTCATCTCAGATAAAAATTACAAGGGAAGTAATTGAAAATATTCTTCAAAGGAAAAATATAATTTATGACAAAGCCGGCGAAGAACATTATAATGTAATTTCTGCTTTCATAAAAAGTTTAAGGGGAAGCGATCCCGATGCTGCTTTGTACTGGATGGCAAGAATGATTGAAGGAGGAGAAGATCCATTATTTATCGCAAGACGCATGATAATCTTCGCTTCAGAAGATATTGGGAATGCTTCACCGAATGCGCTTCTTTTAGCAGAGGCAACATTCAGCGCCGTTGATAAAATCGGTATGCCCGAATCAAGAATTATCCTGGCCCAATGTGTTACTTACCTCGCCTCAAGCCCAAAAAGCAATGCTTCTTATATAGGAATTGAAAAAGCATTATCGGATGTTCGCAGTAAAGAATTGTACCCGGTTCCGCTTCATTTAAGAAATGCTCCTACAAAATTAATGAAGGAGATCGGTTACGGCAAAGAATATCAATACCCGCACGATTTTGAAAATCACTTTATGGAAAAAAATTATTTGCCAGAAGAATTAAAAGGATGCCAGTATTATTTTCCAACTGATATTGGTAGTGAAAAGAATATTAAAGAAAGATTAAAATTACTCTGGAAAAAATTAAAGAAGTATTAATCACGCTAAACAAAACATCTTACCGGG
>CAZIDB010000144.1:9715-11964 GCA_964537965.1 uncultured Melioribacter sp.
ACTCTGGAAAAAATTAAAGAAGTATTAATCACGCTAAACAAAACATCTTACCGGGAAGCTGCTTAACAAGGTTTTTAAATTCTAATGAAAGTAAGTATACAAGACAATCTGAAGTTGACATTGCAGATAGATTTGCTATTGCATCTATATGAAGTGGATTTTCAGAAAGTGTTGAAAGTATCTTTTCCTCAAAGATATTCAACTCTGCCGTGGGTCTCGGAATATTTTTCCCGACGATAGGCTTTAGTTTTAATTCAAGTTCATTCAGTATATCCTCGGATTTCATTACAAGCTTGGCTTCACCTTTTTGAATTAATTCATTTGTTCCTTCGCTTTGTCTTACTCCAACATTACCGGGTAGTGCAAAAACTTCACGATTCTGGTCCAGAGCAAAAGAGGCTGTTTGCATCGCGCCACCATTTATTCCTGTCTCAATAATTAATGTTCCAAGTGAAAGACCGGAGATGATTCTGTTTCTCTTTGGAAAATTCTGGGCGTCCGGTTTTGTCCCTAATTTGTACTCAGAAATAACTAATCCTTTCTCGCATATCTCATCAAATAATTTTTTGTTTTCGGGCGGATAAACAATATCTAATCCGGTACCAACTACTGCAATAGTTCTTCCGGAAACTTTTAATGCTGCTTTATGAGCAATTGAATCAATTCCCCGTGCCATTCCGCTTACAATAGAAATTGATTGTCCTGCCAGTTCGGAAGAGAATTTTTCAGTAAAAGTTTTTCCGTAATTGCTTGGCTGTCTTGTTCCAACAATTCCAATTGAATATTTATCATTCTCTGACAACGAACCCTTGTAATAAAGTATTAGTGGCGGATCAAATATTTTTTTAAGCAAATCCGGATAAGAAGAATCCCAGATTGTAAGTACATTAATTTTCAGTTTTGATAGCCTGTTAAGTTCTTTATTCAGCTGATTTTTCGTTTCTTCCAAATGTTTAGTTGATGAAGAGATGCGTTGCGCTAATGTTCTTTCAATTCCGTCAACTTCTATCAATTGCATTGTTGACGCAGAAATGATTTTGTTGAAAGACCTGAAGTGATTTAAAAGGTTTTTTAATTTTGACGGACCAATGCCTTCAATATCAAGCAGTAATCTGAGGATTGAAAATTGTTCAAAACTTAATTTTGACAATTATAATTTTATGTTTGGTTTTTATTTTGAAACTGGATTATTATCAGTTTTAGCTGTTCTTTTTTTGTAAAAAATTGCAAATGGTAACAGAACAAAATAACCAATCATTAAAACAATAGGAGAAATAATAAGAGAAGTAGAATTGTTCCAGCCATCATTTGAAAGCAAAAGATAACCTGCAACAACGGTTAAAAAACCAACGATAAGGAAGATATAATTATTCTTATTCCAATAAATACTAAACGGAGAACTAAAAATTTTCTTCGTGCTTTTTACATTTCTTTTTACTTTGGACATATCTTCTCACATTTAATGTCGTATAGAAAAATAAAAGCCCAGTGTTGGGGGGGACACTGGGCCGACCCGTGGTGCAAAGCCCTGGGGAGTGAGCTTTGCTGAGTCAAAATCGTTACTTATGTATCTGGTATACAATTTTTCTAATTGTATCAAACTGCAAGTACGGATATTCTTCCCGCAATGTATCAATCGCATCACTTGCACTTAAATTAGTCGAACGCAGTTCCTTGAATTTTGTTCTGATAATATAATCCCGAACTGCTTTTTCATCGATCAATCCTCTGCTTGCTAAAAGATCATAAATCTCATCGCTGATTAAATCACGCAAAGGATTCTCGATTTTTGTTTTAATTAACTGCATTATTCCACCCTTTCTTTAGTGATAAAATAACTTCTTGTGCACACAAAAATCGTATCAGTTAATCTAGAATGACCTCCGGTAATTAAAACAAATGAAAATACTAAAAGTTCCAAAGAACATTTACTAAAAATTCTAACGTTAAAATACAAATAAGTTGAATGTTTTGTCAATAGTTTTTTCAAAAAAATTATTCACACCATAATTTGATTTCCAGGTGAGAGTACGAGAATGGATAAAGATACTGTTAAGTGTTCAATAAAATTTACCCAATAAAAACAGGTGCTATTGCTTACTTTATTTTTCCGATACCATCCAGATATATCATGCCTGCACTTTCTGCCATTTCTTGTCTGATAATCTTCTTTTCAAAAAGCTGTTCACGTAATTCTTTGTATAATTGTCTTACGTTACAAACTGAGGATTTGTCCAGGAAGTTTTTTA
>CAZIDB010000145.1:0-11879 GCA_964537965.1 uncultured Melioribacter sp.
AGAAAAAATATAATGATAAGGGAATCTTAGTTGGTGAAGTGACAAAGAATGCGGATTCTAAAATAATGTCTGAGGAAAATTACACCGTTGATGATGCCGGAAGATATATTGAAAAAGTAGTAACAAACCCGGCAGCCAACATTTCTAAAAGAATTACAAACGCTTATAATGAAAATGGTATAATGATTGAGCAAACGATTTTTAATAAACTTAATGAACCCGTTAGTAAAATTTCTTATGTATACGAGTATAATGAGGAATAGGCAATGAAGAAATTAATTACTTTAAAAACATTCCTGGTAATTCTTTTGGGCTGTGTTGCTCTTACAGCTCAGGAGAAAAGTATTTTCAATTATTCATTCCAGGAAAGTAATACTGTTTTTTCAAAGCAGCAGAATATCACACTGAATATGTTTGTTGGTAAACCTGTCGTCGGAGTATCGGGTTCCGATAACCTGGTAATTAAAGGAAGTAATTTCTTTAACCTTAAAAGCCAGCAGAGTACTCCGGTTAATTCAAAAACCAATAAGCTGCCTTTAAGTTACTCTCTCATGCAAAACTACCCTAATCCGTTTAACCCGGTAACCAGGATTGAGTATTCTATTCCAACTGAAGGATACGTCTCAATATCAATTTATAATATGTTAGGCGAAAAGGTTAAGCAGCTTGTTGACGAAACCAAATCTCCGGGCAATTATTTTATTGATTGGGACGCTTCGGGATTTTCAAGCGGTATTTATTTCTATAACATAAAAAGCGGTAATTATTCTGAATCAAGAAAACTAACGTTGCTTAGGTAAAACAAAATGTTTAGTTATATGAAAAATAATTTTTACTTAACAGGAGCCAATATGAATATGAGGTCGTTATTCAAACTAATCATATTCGGATTATTCTTGCTGGCAGGTTTTAAAAACGAAGTAACTGCACAGCTTCTGCCTGCAGGAAAATTTCCTAAGGTAATTAATTTCTCTGCTGTTCTTTCAGATGCTGACAACAGCATTATAACAAGCGGCGAATACAATATTTTATTTTCACTTTATACCTGTAAAGAAGGCGGAAAAGCTGTCTGGTCAGAATTACATGAAAAAGTGATTGTTGAAGACGGAGAAATTAATGTTCAGCTTGGCGGAGCTTCAGTACCTAACCCGCTTAACCTTTCATTTAACAGGCTTTACTATCTGGGCATTAAGTTAAACGGAAATGATGAACTGGCTCCAAGAATTGAATTACTTCCGTCACCATTCAGTATAAGAACGTTAGTAGCCAATAATGTAAGAGATAACTCACTTACTGCCAATAAGATTGCGCCTAATTCTGTTACAAACAGTAAAATAAAAAGTGTTAGCTGGAGTAAGATAAAAGACCTGGTTGAACTAAACAATACTTTTTCCAGAACAAACAAAACAATTGATGAAACATCAGTTCTTCCTATGTTCTGGAGAAGATATGGCAACCTTCTGGAAGGGCAGAATAAATTTTTAGGTACAATCAATGACAGAAATTTAGTCATCAAAACAGACAGTATACAAAGAATGTTGTTCGACCCCTGGGGTATGGTTGTAATGGGAACCGTAACCGACTCGGTATTTTTTGAGGTGATAGGTAAAACTACTCTGGGAAATGTTTATGTTAAAGCCAAGATGGGAGTCGGGGCCGATTTTAATGAAACAGAAGCCAAGCTTCATATCAAGGAAGACGGTTTACAAATTCCATTCAAGGTTGATACTGACAGTCTTGAAGTTTTTGTTATAGAGAACAGCGGAAGAGTTAAGATAACAAGCAGGCAAACCGGTGCCGATGATGAAGAGGGTAATTATTCATTGTTTGTTAATTCTGTTGATCATGGAATTGTTATCGATGTAGACAGTGATAATTCAAATTCATCCACAAATTACATGACGTTCTGGGATAATGATGGTATTAAAGGACGGATTGAAGGATATGATTGGGCAGATTATTTTGCAAATCCTAAAAATATTGCGCACGATATTTGGTTCGGTGCTCAGATTGTAGCGTTGGCAGTTGCTATAGCAGCAACCGCAGCAGGCGGTTTGGAAGTGCCTGATATAATTAACGGAACTGCAGAAGTGGCTTACTGGGCTTTTCAGAAAGCGTGGGATTTATCTCATCTTGGTGTTACTTATGAATCCGGCAGCGGGGATTATGCAGAATGGCTGGAGAAATTTGATCGCAATGAATTCCTTATGCCGGGTGATATTGTCGGTGTTACAAGAGGTAAAATTTCTAAGAACACAAATAATGCTGAACAGGTCATGTCAATTTCTCATTCTCCTTTAGTTCTCGGTAATATGCCTCCCGATGAAAGAAAAATGGATTTTGAAAAAGTAGCTTTCAAAGGGCAGGTTCCTGTTAAAGTAAAAGGCGCTGTAAATTCAGGTGATTATATAATTCCGTCAGGATTAAATGATGGTGTTGGAATTGCTGTTGAACCCGAAATGATGACCGCTGAAGAATTTGCCAAAGTAGTCGGAAAATCCTGGGAAGAAAATCTGAATGAAGAAATAAAATACGTGAATGTTTCTGTCGGGTTAAAAATGAATGACCTGTTTAGTGTGGTCAGAAAAAAATATAACGATAACCATAAACTTAAAAATGCATTAGTTGAAAAGAACAGGGAACTCGACGGTATTTTACTTCAACTAAAGGAAGTTGAAGATGATGTAAAACTGGTTAAGGATTTACTTGAAAAGAAATCCCGCCGCCAGGATAAGCAGGCATTTACCTTAAACAAAAAATGATTTATACATAATCATAATGACAAAAAAGATTATGGTGTTAAAATGAAAAAAATATTTATTCTCTGCGTGGTTCAGTTGCTTCTAACTGTTATATGTAATCTAACTGAATCTGCATTTGCCCAGGAAGTAAAATCATCAAAGATGCCATCGCAGGTTTTATTCAACGGGTATCTTACGGATAAAGAGGGAAAAATTCTGGCAGATGATAATTATAATTTTATAATTCATGTCTACGATTCTCCAGATGCGCAATCACCGTTGTGGAGTGGTAAATATGAAAATGTTGAAGTAAAAGATGGTCTCTTTACAATTATGATCGGATCGAAGGAAGAGAATACTTTATCGTTCGATAAAAAATATTATCTTGGGATTCAGGTAAATGATGATGCTGAAATGCCGCAGAGGCTTGAGCTTGGAACAAAAGCATATAGTCTTGGTTCAAAGTACGCAAACACAGTCAGAGATGGTTCCATTACAACAGAAAAGTTACAGGACGGTTCAATAACAAGCGACAAAATAAAGAGTCTGAGCTTTTCTAAAATTATTGATCCGCCTGCAGATATAAGGTCAATTGAGGACTTTAAGAATAGGTACGGGGTTTCAGGCTCTGATTATGACTGGTGGACATGGAATGGTAATATAATCTATGGACCGGAACGACACTTTATCGGTACAAGAAACGCAAGAGATTTTTTAATCCAGACAAACGAAATAGACAGAATGCGTTTTGATCCTTTTGGATATATTCTATTGGGAACAGGAAAGAACCCGGTTGATTTTGAAGTGTTTGGTTACAGTATATTTGACTATTGGTTTGTTGATGGAAACCTTGGAGTTGGAATTGATCCTGCCGGAGCAAGGATGCACATTGCTGTTCCACCAAATAAAAATCCGCTTAGAGTTGATTACCTTGCCAATCCAATTTTAACAATTGATTCTCTTGGTCGTGTTGAGATTACAAGTTCAGTCACTGGTGACGATGATGACAAAGACGCTTATGCATTGAGTGTAAAAGGTGGCCAGCAGGGTATCGGTATTGATATTAACACCAGCGCCAATGGTGATAATAACTACGTTTCTTTCTGGGATGGCGAAGGAATGGTTGGTAGGATAGAAGGACAGACAGCAGGAGAATATTTACTTGAACCAATTAATATTGCAACTGATGCGTATTTAGCTGCTTTGGTTGTAGCAGAAGTAGTGGCTGCATCATCCTGGTTATATCCATTACCTATTCCTACTGAACCGGCAGATATCATTAGAATAGCTTCGGACATTGCAGAAATTACATTTGGAATAATCTGGGATCTGGCGAATCTTGGGGTTACTTATGAATCGGGAAGCGGCGATTACGCAGAATGGCTTGAGAGGAGAGATTTGAATGAAACACTTCTACCGGGAGATATTGTTGGTGTTAATGGCGGTAAGATTTCCAAGAATACTTTTAATGCTGAAAAGTTAATGGCCATTTCAACTTCTCCTATCGTATTAGGAAATATGCCGTTAAAAACCGAAGAGAATAAATTTGAAAAAGTTGCTTTTATGGGACAAGTACCTGTAAAGGTAAGCGGTGAAGTTAATTGCGGAGATTTTATAATACCTTCCGGTCTTAATGATGGAACCGGTATTGCAATTTCGCCAGAACTTATAACTATTGATGAAATGGATAAGATTGTCGGCAGGACATGGTCAGAATCAAAGAATGAATCTGCTAAAATGGTTAACCTACTTGTCGGAGTAAACTCTACGGATATTGGACAAATCTTTAGACAGAACCAGGTAAGGAAAAATATTTCAGAATCAAAAATAAAAACGATTGACGCTGAAACTTCTTTACTAAAATTAAAAATTCTGGAGATTCGAAATACAATACGGAAGATAAATGAAAATAACGGCAGTGATAAAATGATTAATATAAAAAAGGTAAGTAACAACTAAGAAAAAATTATTCCGCACAAATAAGGCAATTTGAAAATTCTAATGGAGTAAACAACCAATAGATTAGAAAGATATCTTCTATAGTCCCCGGCAAGTTACTTGTATTCCTCATCAAAAACAGTTTCTATTGATGCTAAATTCGTTTCTGTACTGATTCTTTATTTCATTTCCTCAATCGACATAAAGTATTTGGAAAAAAAGCAAGGATAAAAGAGGCTGATTAAATTTTTCGAAGTAAAACATTTTCCAGTGTAGCCAAATAAAAGGAATTTTACTTTAAATTCCTCTCGTAACTAAGATGTTTTTTAGATAAATTTGCACAAATTAATTTAATGTATTCATAAAATAAGGTTTTGTATGACTTCTGAACATTTTATTGAACTGGAAGAAAAGTACGGCGCTCATAATTACCATCCTCTGCCTGTAGTTCTGGCTAAAGGTAACGGAGTTTTTCTGTGGGATGTTGAGGGAAAAAGATATTACGATTTTTTATCTGCATACTCTGCGGTTAACCAGGGGCACTGCCACCCTAAAATAATTAATGCGTTAAAAGAACAAGCGGAAACATTGACATTAACATCAAGAGCTTTTTTTAATAATCGTCTTGGTGAATACGAAAAATATATAACAGAATATTTTGGTTATGATAAAGTATTACCAATGAACTCTGGTGCTGAAGCCGATGAAACAGCTTTAAAGCTTTGCCGTAAGTGGGCTTACCTTAAAAAAGGCATTAAGGAAAATGAAGCAAAGATTATTGTTTGCGAAGGAAATTTTCATGGCAGAACAATTACAGTTATTTCAATGTCTACGGATCCGGATTCTTACGAAGGATTTGGTCCGTTCACACCCGGCTTCATAAAAATTCCTTATAATGATTTAACAGCATTACAAAAAGCTTTGGAAGAACCAAACGTTGCCGGATTTTTAGTTGAACCAATTCAGGGGGAAGCCGGAGTATTTGTACCTGATGAAGGATATATCTTAAAAGCATATAATTTATGTAAAGCAAAAAATGTTTTGTTTATTGCTGACGAAGTTCAAACCGGAATTGCACGTACAGGTAAATTGTTATGTTGCGATCACGAGGATGTACGTCCGGATATTGTAATTCTTGGTAAAGCTTTATCCGGTGGGACAATGCCTATTTCAGCTGTATTGGCAGATGATGAAATTATGCTTTGTATAAAACCGGGTGAACACGGCTCTACTTTTGGCGGAAATCCTTTAGCTGCAAAAGTTGCTATTGCATCTCTTGAAGTTGTAAAAGGAGAAAAATTAGCAGAGAATTCTGAACGGTTAGGCAAACTATTCAGAAGTGAATTAATGAAGATTGATTCTGATATGATTGAATTGGTTAGAGGAAAAGGATTACTTAATGCAATTGTTATTAAGCCCAAAAATGGTAAAGAAGCCTGGGATGTATGTTTGAAGATGCGTGATAACGGGCTTCTTGCAAAACCAACTCATCAGCATATTATTCGTTTTGCACCGCCGCTTGTTATTACAGAGGAACAGATTCACGAAGCCATCGATATTATTAAAAAATCACTTGCAGAGATCGCTTAAATTGAATAAAAAAAATCGGGATACTAAGTTATCCCGATTTGCGTTTATGAAATCTCCAGCATCTTATCGATTCTGTCAAGATAATCCCGGATTACCAGCGGTTTATAGATTATATCGTTCACCCCTGCTAAAATATATTTTTTTGATTCATCTTTAATCCCCGGACTGCTAACTCCTAAAATCGGAGTAATATTATTTGAATTTCCAAGCCTTCTTATTTCCTTGGTTAAGATGACTCCGTCCATATCAGGCATTTTCATTTCCAAAGCAATCAGGTCAAAACATTTATCTTTTACTTCTGCATATGCACTTTTCCCATTATTAGCAAATGTTACTGTATAGCCTGCTTCTTCAAGTATTCTTTTCTGCATAGAAATATTATATTCATCATCTTCAACAATCAGTACATTAAATTTATTCCTCAAAATTCTTAATTCATCAGAACCAATTTTACCATACTTAGCCATTGGTTCATTTACTCCTTTTATCTCGGAACTAATTTTCCTGTTGCTTTCTTTTTTAACAAGAAGTTTTATGTTAAAATAGAAATTGCTTCCTTTACCTTCCTCGCTTTCAATATTTATTTCACCACCCATCATATGTACAAATTCTTTGCATATTCTTAATCCCAAACCTGTTCCGCCAAATAATCTTTTATGCGAACTATCAACCTGTGAATAAGGCTGGAACAATCTACTAATCTTATCCTTAGGTATACCAATACCGGTATCCTTTACCGAAATTAATAAATTAGCTGTGTTACCAATAATTTCCTTTAAACCTACGGAAACGGATACTTCACCTTCTGTGGTAAATTTAATAGCATTGCTAAGCAGGTTCGTAAATATTTGTCTTATTCTAATCGGGTCTCCAATTAATAATAGCGGCACTTCATCATTAATTTTATAATTTATTGGAAGTACCTTTTCATCTGCTAAAGATTTCACGGTTGTTATTGCATCATTAAGCACTTCTCTCAAACTGAAATCAATAGTCTCAAGTTCAATCTTACCCGATTCAATTTTAGAAATATCAAGTACATTATTAATTATATCAAGCAAAGAAGAAGCTGCAGATCGCGCACGGTTTACAAACAGCATCAGTTCTTCTTTATCATCGTATGCATCCTGTTCAATCAATTCAAGGTATCCCAAAACTCCGTTCATAGGTGTTCTTATTTCGTGACTCATGTTAGCAAGGAAAGTACTTTTAGCTTCATTGGCCTGCATTGCTTCTTTCGCAAGCCTATCCGATTTATTCTTTTCCAGTTTTAAAGCATCTTCTACATTTCGTCTTTCTCTATCTAGTATTTCCTCTTTTGTAATATCATGCATATTACCTTCATAGTAATATGTGTTTGTATCCTCATCAAGTATAAGTTTATCATTAAGCGAGACAATAATCTCCGAGCCATCTTTCTTTTTAATCGGAAGCCTGTAGTTTGTTACCTCTCCTTTTTCTTTAAGAATTCTTGAAAGAGTTCTTCTGTCATCCTGGTTACAATAGACTGAAGATTCGATATCTATCTGGTATAATTCTTCTGCACTTTCATATCCAAGAATTTTTACCAATGCCGGGTTTACAGTTGTAAATTTTCCTTCCATAGTAGTCTGGAAAATACCTTCGGCAGAATTATTGAACAGGGAGTGAAATTTCTTTTCCGATTCTTCCATCCTAAACGATTTTTCTGCCAGATCCATTCTCATTTTAAAATTAACCGCACTTGCCACAATAGAAAGCATACCGAGGAATAAAATGAAAATAACCGATTCAAACATATTTGGAATGAAATAGATTGAACCGTTATTAAAGAAAATTGCCGAAGCAAAAACAAGATTGTAATAAATTGCAACAATTATCTGGTTCTTAACTTCCCAGCTTAAAAATAAAGCTGAAGTAAAAATTACCAAACCGGCTATATGAGAATTGAATTGCAAAGTTGAGGGGATTAAATAGATCATTATTGCCGAAACCAGCACAATCATCAACAATAAAAGATGAACAACGAATACTCTGTTATCTTTTTTATCAATAAAAATTGAGTGAATCAGGATCAGAAAGCCAGTGAACGTCTGGAATAATCTTACAAAATAAATAGTGGTGGAATATTGTGTAAAATATCTCACTTCGAATACAAGTGCAAAAATTCCTGCGATTGTAACAAGAAGCGAAATAACTTTTAGAGGAGAAATTAATAGTTTTTCAAGTTCTCCTTTTACCTTAGCATATTTGGTTGAAGAAAATGGTTGTTCCTGCTTAAAAATATATTGCGCAATGGAATTATTTTTTCTTTTCATAAATAACTCGGTTTTCGTTCCTGCCCAACTTAATAAATTTTTTTTAAAACAACATTATTAAATAAATTTAATCCTATAACTTTTATTTTAATTTCCTATTTTTCCGCTTAACTTAAGGTCATAAAGGATTAAAATGATGGACTTTCTTTATTCAATTGATTTAAGTGTGTTTTATTTCTTCAATCATACCCTGTCATTTCCTCTTCTGGATAAATTTTTTGTTTTTATAACGGAAGCAAAGAACTGGATGATTACTTACGTTGTATTATGGTGTATACTATTTTTTAAAGGCGGCAAAAGAGGAAAGATTATTGCCGTTTTCTCTTTAATCGTAATAACAGTTTCTGACCAGTTAAGCAGTTTTGTGGTTAAAAATCTTGTTGGAAGAATAAGGCCATGCAATGCTTTGCCTGATGTAAAAATCCTTGCCGGTTGTACGGATAGTTTCTCTTTCCCTTCATCTCATGCAGTTAACAATTTTGCTATTGCAGTGTTTGTAAACAAATTTTACCCCAAACTTAAATGGATATTATTTATTGTTGCTACCTTAGTATCTGTTTCAAGAATATACGTCGGCAGGCATTATCCTTCGGATGTTATTGGAGGTGCTGTTATCGGAAGCGCAATCGGTTATATGCTTTCTTTTATAACCGAAAAAATAATACTACATTTTTCCCCGGTACAGAAATAACAAGGCAGTAAACCTGCCTTATTTATTTTCTAAAGCTGAGGGGCGTTTTCGTCCTTTAATGTCAGTTCTATTTTAAGACTTATCTCTGCGCCGCTGAATAAAGTATATTTAATATTACCAATGCTGCAGCGATAATCTTCACCAACCAGATCCGTAATAACTTTTGAAATGCCTGTCTCAAGAGAATCAATAGAAACCGACTTTAACTTATTGTGAAGTATTTTGTTGATGTCGATGTCTTTTTCATTTTCTGCTGCCATAATATTTCCCGTAAAAAGTTTATGATTTTTCTTTTAGACGATCACTTTGTTAAATGGTTTTGGGCTAATTTCTTATAGTATCAAGTAATTCTTTTGTCTTTTCTTCAAGAAGTTTTTCATCGCCTTTGGTCTCAACATTTAACCTTATTATTGGTTCGGTGTTAGACATTCTTACATTAAATCTCCAATTGCCATAATCTACACTTAAACCATCGGAATAATCTCTTTCACCGCCGGTGTACTTTAAGTCCAGCTCTTTTATTTTACCTGCCGCATCATTAATTGTAGAATTTATTTCACCGGAGCAAGGGAATTCCTTTACCATTTCACCAACTAACTGAGAAAGAGTTTTGTTCTCTTCGGACATTAGCTGCATTACAAGCAGGAACGGTATCATACCACTATCAGAGTAAGCATTATCTTTAAAATAATGATGAGCAGACATTTCTCCGCCGTATATGGAATTTACTTCTCTCATCTTAGCTTTAATAAATGCATGACCGCTAACAGACTGAACTGCAGTCCCGTCATTTTCGGATACAATTTTTTGCGTATTCCAGACTAATCTCGGGTCGTGCACAATTTTCTCACCGGGATTTTTCTTTAATATTGATTTAGCAAGCAAACCGACTATATAATAACCTTCAATAAAATTTCCCTTTTCATCAAAGAAAAAGCACCTGTCATAATCTCCATCCCATGCAACGCCAAGGTCGGCATTATTTTGCAAAACCGCATCATGTGTGGATTGACGGTTTTCCGGTAATAAAGGATTGGGAACACCGTTAGGAAAATCTGAATCCGGGTTGTTGAAAATTTTTATCATTTTAATAGGAAGAATTTTTTCCAGTTCATTCAGTGCAAGTCCGGCGCAACCGTTGCCCGCATTAACAACAACTTTCAGCGGATTGATTTTAGTTTTATCATAAAATTTACTAAGGTTACTTATGAATTCATCCATTACATTAATCTTAGTTAGCTTACCTTTCGGTAGTGCTAAAGGATTGAAGTCGTTATTCAGTACCATTTTTTCAACATCTTTCAATCCGGAATCATATCCTACCGGAACAGAATCTTTTTTAACGAATTTCATCCCGTTATACTCAGGCGGGTTATGACTTGCAGTAATCATAATGCCACCGTCAGAGGATAAAAACGGTGTAGCAAAATAAATCATTTCAGTGCCGCATAGGCCAATATCAATTACTTCAACGCCGCTATCTGTTAAGCCGTTTGTTAATGCCTGTGAAAGTGATTCTGAAGATTTCCTTGCATCGTGCCCGATTACAATTTTTTTTGCGTTTACTAATTTCGTATAAGCCCGGCCAATTTTATATGCTATCTCAGTATTAAGTTCAGAAGGAACTTTTCCTCTGATATCATACGCTTTAAATGCGGAAATTCTATCCATCGGTTCTCCCGTTTGATTACTTGTGTAAAATCGTAAAAAAAAATGATGAATAAAATAAAATTTTTTCATCTCAGATAAAAATCTTTAATCAAATGTAATGGGTTGAAGGCAAATAGTTTTGTGTAAACGGTTGAAGTCAGGGTTCGGTTAAGTGACGCTGAAAACCTGCATTAAGGAATAAACCTTGAAAAGCTTAGGTTATTCCGCAGAATCCAAAAGTGTTAATTGATCAGCACAACAATCAGTTACTCGTATAGTTTTCGGAAAATAGAATTAAGCAATCAAATTTCTTATTCAGCCTATTTATAGGGAAAATATTTACATCCTTGTTTATGCAACGGCCTTTCTATATGTTTGAAAAGTAATCCGGGATGAAATGGAAATAAAAACAAATTACATAGAAAGACAGACTAAAGGTTACAATGATATAATTGACATTACTGCCGAAGTGCAGGAGATTATTACTAACTCCAGGCTCTCAGAAGGAACTGTTTTGCTTTTTGTGGTTGGCTCAACCGGAGCTTTAACTACAATTGAATTTGAACCCGGTTTGAAGAAGGATTTACCTGAACTTATGGAACGATTAATCCCTTCAGATAAAACATATCATCACGATGATACCTGGCACGATGGAAACGGTTATGCTCATTTAAGAGCTTCTCTGCAAGGACCATCTTTAATAATTCCATTTTTTAACAAACAGATGCTCTTAGGAACCTGGCAGCAAATAATTTTTATTGATTTCGATAACAAGCCGAGGAAAAGGAAAGTTGTAGTTCAACTAACAGGAATATGATTTTGAAAAATTTTCTTATTAAAACTATTCTTCTTCCGATAATGATTTTTATGTTTGCCGGCTGGGGAAGAACAGGGCATCAGCTTATTAATAAAAAATGTGTTGATTACTTTCCGAATGAATTCAGCTGGTACGCTAAATGGAAAAACGATCTT
>CAZIDB010000146.1:0-11822 GCA_964537965.1 uncultured Melioribacter sp.
GATCCCGTGCACCATCTTACATCCTAGTCAGATGCAAAATCCTTTGAAGTCAATTTTAAATTTTTACTATCTATTAAGTTCTCAGCCATTATTTCCTCCTAAGATTTTTTCAATCTCATCTTCAATCTCAGCAGCTTTAAAAGGCAAGCCGCGTACCTTATTAAATTGTAAAACATCAATCAGGTATTTGCTTCTGATTAACATTGCAAGCTGCCCAAGGTTAATTTCCGGTATAAGAATTTTTTTAAACCGTTTTAGTACTTCTCCTGTATTCTTCGGGAAAGGATTAAGATATTTTAATTGAGCGTGCGATACTTTTAATCCGTTATTTCTGCATCTTGTTACTGCTTCCGTAATTGCTCCGTGTGTACTTCCCCATCCAAGCACAAGCAGCTCCCCTTCCTGTTCATGAATAACATGTAAATCAGGAATATCATTTTCAGCATTCTGAATTTTCTGATTACGCAGTTTTACCATGAAATCATGATTCTCAGGTTCATAGTTAACGTTGCCGTAAATATTATTTTTTTCCAAACCGCCAATCCTGTGTTCAAATCCAGCTGTACCGGGTTTTACCCAAGGACGAGCTAAGTTCTCATCTCTTAAATACGGATGAAACTCTTCATTACCCACCCACTTTTTAACAGGTATTTCAGGTAATTGACTAACATCAGGAATTTTCCAGGGTTCAGAACCATTAGCAAGATAACCATCAGTTAAAAGAATAACCGGCGTCATATATTTCACTGCCAACCGGGAAGCTTCAATGGCCATATCAAAGCAATCACTTGGAGAAATTGCTGCAACAACAATAACCGGTGCTTCACCATTTCTGCCATGAACTGCTTGTAGTAAATCTCCCTGTTCTGTTTTTGTAGGTAAACCAGTACTTGGTCCACCTCTCTGAACATCAACAATTACAATGGGAAGTTCAGTCATAATTGCCAGACCAATTGCTTCAGTCTTTAATGCCAGGCCAGGTCCACTGGTAGTAGTTATAGCAAGTGAGCCGGCAAAAGAGGCTCCAATTGCTGATGTTATTCCTGCAATTTCATCTTCAGCCTGATAAGTCTTAACTCCAAAATTTTTATGCTTACTTAATTCATGTAAAATATCTGAAGCAGGAGTTATAGGATAAGAACCAAGGAATAACGGCAAACCTGATTTTACCGAAGCTGCAACAAAACCTATTGCAGTTGCTTCATTCCCGGAGATACTTTTATAAATTCCTTTTTCTAAAACAGCAGGTTCAACGTGGTAACGAGTGGTAAAGATTTCAGTAGTTTCACCATAAAAATAACCTGCTTTCAAAGCTTTTGTATTTGCAGTAACAAGTTCGGGTTTCTTGCTAAATTTATCCTGTATCCAACTTAGTGTTGCATCTAAAGGTCTATCGTATAACCAATACATCATACCAAGGGCAAAGAAGTTTTTACAACGCATAACTTCTTTATTTGAAAGCGGACAACCTTCCAAAGCTTTAACAGTAAGATTAGTAATCGGTACTCCAATTACATCATAGCCTTTCAAAGAATCATCTTCAAGAGGATTATTTTCATAGTTAGCAAGCTTAAGATTCTTCAAATCAAATGCATCTGTATTTACAATTATTGTAGCATCAGGTTTAAGATCTTTCAGATTTATTTTTAATGCGGCAGGATTCATTGCAACAAGCAAATCCGGATGATCGCCCGGAGTATGAACATCACTGCTGCTAAAATGAAGTTGATAGCCGCTTACACCATAAAGAGTTCCGGCAGGGGCACGTATTTCAGCCGGGTAATCCGGCAGTGTGCTAAGATCATTTCCAAATAAAGCAGTAGTATCGCTGAATTGTGTCCCGGTTAATTGCATACCATCTCCGGAATCGCCGGCAAATCTTACAGTAACATCTGTAAGACGTTTTACTTCTTTAGCCATAGTTTCTCTTTTAAATTATTAATAGAATTATTATTAAGTCTTTCTTTATGAATTAACGATTTATAAAATCAATCAACCGCTCTCAGAATACTTAAAAACTCTTCAGGCTTAACAAAACCTGTTAATCTCTTAACTTCCTGCCCTTTGGAGTTAATAAGAATTATCGTCGGCATCCCTACAATTTTAAATTTATTCCTGATCTTTTCTGTTTCTTCAGATAATGATTTAGTCATATCCACTTTATAATTATCAAACCTTGCAGCTTCATCAATAACCTTCTGATCAGAATAAGTAATAGCATCAAGTTCTTTACATGGAATACACCAGTCAGCATAGAAGTCAATCATTATCGGTTGATTAGCTGCCTTACTTTGTTCAAAGGAAGTATCCGAATAAACTTTCCATTCCGGTGAAACTTCTTTTGAAGGAATTAAAAAATAAACACCGGCAATAATAATTATACCAGATAAAACTGTTTTGAAAATTCTGAATCCTTTTACCTTCTTAGCAGACTTATCAAAAATCAAAATATATAAAGCAGCAAGAATCATATAAACAGGCAGCACATACTTCGAAATTTCTTTTGGAATTAATGGCAATGCAAAATAAAGAGCCATTCCCAGAAGTATAAAACCAAAAATATGTTTGATAGCATCCATCCAGAAACCAGCACGTGGTAGACTTTTAATCTTTCCGGAGAAAAGAGCAAGAAATAAGTATGGCAAACCTAATCCAACGGCTAAGGTAAAAAACATCAGGAAGCCGTAAAACGGATCTCCTTTAGCGCCAACATAAGTTACAAGTCCAAGTACGAAAGGACCAATACATGGTGCTGCAACAATACCCATAGTTAATCCCATAAACAAAGCACCAAAGTAACCTCCCTTTGCACCGCCTGCTTTAGCAACCCAGCTATCCGGCAATTTGAATTCATATAAACCGAACATACTAAGTGACAAAGCAATAAGTACAGCAACAATTGCAAGTATTACAAAAGTATTCTGTAGTAACGCTCCAAATACTGCCCCGCTTAATGCAGTTATAACTCCAATTACTGAATAAGTAAATGCCATTCCCAAAACATAAAGCACACCAAGTGTAAATAATTTTTTTGTACTGCCTTCACTCTGCCCACCAAAGTAACCAACTGTAATTGGAATTAAAGGGTAAACACAAGGTGTAAGATTAAGAGCTAGACCACCAAGAAAAACTAAAATTAAACTTAACAGCAATCCGCTTTTCTCAAAATCTGAAGTAGTAGAATCTGCATGTTGTATTTCGGCTTTCTGTAAGTTCTCTGCTGACTTTTTAATTTCACCCAACATCATATCAGACTTCTGCGTAATTGTATCTTCGTTTTGAAGAGAATCTGATTGCGAAGCATAAATTTCAAATGGAACAGACTGACTAACCGAGTTTGGAGGCAGACAAGTACTGTTATTGCAAGCCTGGTAATTAAGTGCGATGTTTAGTTTATATGAACCGGGCTTTGCTGTTTCCGGTACTTTAACTTTAGCTTCGATAATAAAATCCTTTTCATAAACTGAAACCGGCTTTTCGGAAAAGTCAAATTTCAATTCCGCAGCAATGGGATACTTAATTGATTTTATTTCCAGGCTAAGGTTAGTTGAAGTAAGTTTCAGGATTGTCGGAATGAGAAAATCATCATTCGGTTTATTAGAATTAATATGCCACTCATCTCCAACAGTAACCTTAACAGTGATGTTTCTTTCATCCCCGGCTTTTAAATTTTCTTTATCAAAAATAGTTTTAATGGTAACTAGGCTAGAATTTTGCTCTACCTGCCCATTTGTTAAAGTATTAAAAAAGAAAAATATAGTGAGGAGAAAAAAATAACCCAAAATTTTATTTGATTTTTTCTTTCTGATTTCCATTCTATTTATTTCGTTATTATTTCCGTTTCCATTTGATTTTTGCTGATTCCATTTTCCATCATACATCTTCCATTTTCCATCCACCATCTTATCTTCTCCTCCATCCCTGGACAATCGGATATCTTCTTCCGTAGCCAAAAGCTTTGGTTGATATTCTTAATGCTGGAGCCGCCTGTTTTCTTTTAAATTCGTTCATATCTACCATCCTTAGAACATTTTTTATTATGTCAGGGTTTCCTAACTCTTTAACTATTTGGAAAAATTCTTTGTTTTCTTCAAGGTACATCTTCAGAATCTTGTCAAGAAAATCATATGCCGGTAAAGTATCCTGATCTACCTGGTTATGTTTTAATTCCGCAGAAGGCGCCTTTTCAATTATCTCACTTGGAATAATTTCCTGATCTTTATTGATGAAATTACATATCCTGTAAACATCTGTTTTATAAACATCGGCAATTACCGCGAGTGCACCGCACATATCTCCGTATAAAGTAGCGTAACCTGTTGCTAATTCAGATTTATTTCCCGTGGTCAAAAGAAGGTAACCGAATTTATTTGCGAGAGCCATCAAGTACATACCTCGTATTCTTGGCTGAATATTTTCTTCAGTTATATCTTCTTTAATGTTTCCAAATGCCGGTTTTAAAACTTCTTTTACCTTTTCAAATACTGGTTGAATTGGTATTAACCCTGATGAGATGCCGAGATTCTGTATTAGTTTCTTTGAATCATTAATACTTCCTTCGCTTGAAAACTCTGAAGGCATCATAATGACGTGAACATTTTCTTTACCCAACGCCTGAACAGCGATATATGTAACCAAAGCAGAATCAATTCCACCGCTTAATCCTACCAGTGCTTTCTTAAATCCTGTTTTGCTGCAATATTCCTTAACACCAAAGATTAGTGCTTCCAATGCTTCTTCCTCGTAACCGGCTTCCACATCAGATATAGATTTATAATCTCCTTCAGTATCGTATATGAAATAATCTTCGGAATATTTTTTCCCAAGCATTTTAAGATTACCATCACTACCAAAGCACATACTGGCGCCGTCAAATATTAAATCCGTCTGTGCACCCGCGCAGCAAACGTAAGCAAGTGGAACTCTGTCTGCTTTGGTTAAAACAGAAAGCATTTCCCTTCTTTGTTCTCTTTTTCCATAAGCATAAGGCGAGGCGGAAATATTTATGAGAACTGTTGCTCCAAGTTTAACCTGCTTTTCAACAGGATCATTAACATATCGTCTCTTCTTCCAGTAATCAACATCGTTCCAGATATCTTCACAAATTGAAATGCCTAATTTTTCATCTTTGAATTCATGAATATCAGAATCTTTTCCCGATTCAAAATATCTTACTTCATCAAATACATCGTAGTTTGGAATAAGAGTTTTATTCTGAATGAACCTGATGTTTCCGTCGTAACATAATAAAGCAGAATTAAATACATCGGTACCAACATCATCAAAGGACTCTGTTATTGCACCAAATATTAAACCTACTGATTTAGTTTCTGCTGCAATTTCTTCAGAGGCTTTCTTAACCGCTTCACGAAATTCTTTCTTCTCTACTAAATCCTGCGGTGGATAACCGGGCAGCGCAAGTTCCGGACAAACTACCAAATCAACTTTATCTTTTATTCCTTTTTTGTAATGTTCTAAGATTTTAAGCTTATTTCCTTCAATATCACCTATAATTGAATTAAGCTGGCAAACAGCAATTTTCATAATTACCTTTTCTTTTTCGATGTAAAAATAGGAAAGATAAGAAGGTTAAGCAAAGCTAACAGGAATGATATCTTGACACTATAATTTTACACGGACCACTTTGAAATAAGTTATTTGCAAATTTCCAGTAAAACAATCCTGGATGTAAATTCACATAGAAATCTCAGGTGCCTGTTGCTAATTATGAAATCCTTAAACTTTGAAGTCGGTTGAACAATATTTAATAATTCTGTTTCAGGACGCTGGAAGAATACTGAAGGAATCAAACATAGCCTGTTAATTATTCCTATAAATGGAAGATGTAAAGGTAGAGTATAGCACTTTCCTAAAGTGCCATTCGTTTTTCGGGATAATAAATGGAATATAAATTTGTAAAGTCTAACGGGAAGCAGAGCGCTTTTACATAAATGATTTCTAAAATTCCAGCATAATTGTTTGCGATCATTCTTATTCTGATCAATATGGCAAAAATCAAAATAAGCGCTTCCCGTAAGCCTGCCATCGGAGAAATGAAGTTTTTTTTGATTAATTAAAAATAGTTTGTATGAATATAAATCTTTGGAAGAGAAAGGACGTTTATTTTCTTTTTTCATTATTAATTATGTACAATATTTTCTTGTACATAATTTTAAATTATTTCATAACTCATTCAATCACATAAATATGTGATTAATCAGTGAATTGTCTGGACTTAAATTTCCCCGCGCATCGATTTGCCAATAACCTCCGCCTTTGAATTTACATGTAACTTTCTATAGATATTTTTAATGTGATGTCTTACTGTCTCAATTGAATTACCAAGATTGTTTGCAATAGCTTTATAACTCAACCCGTCAACCAATCCAGCTACAATAAGTTGTTCCTTGTCTGTTAGTGGCGATTTTATTTTTTCCTGTTTGGCAGGATTGAAATGCTCCAAAATTTTTCTTGCAATCTGAGGAGACATTGGCGCACCGCCATTTTTCAATTCAATAATTGCTTCCTTAATTTTATTAAGCGGAGTGTTTTTTAACAGGTAACCGGTAGCCCCGGCACAAAGCGACTGGAAAATTTTGTTGGCGTCATCATAAACCGTAAGCATAATAATATCAACATCCGGAAATTTTTGTTTTATGAATTTCATCCCGTTAATACCGGAGATACCCGGCAATCCAATATCGAGTAAAACAATATCCGGTGCTATGCAGGAATCAGATTGTTTCAGAAAATCTTCCACTGATTCTGTTGCAAGTTCACACAGAAACTCGCCTTGGTTTTTCAGAAATTCTTTCAGGGTTTCCCTGATGTCTGAAATGTCTTCTATAATTGCTATTGAAATCACATCCGAAATTAATTTCTTATTATGCATTCCGCAATCCCATAAATATGTTATTAAGCAGTTATCATTAGATTTTTTTTAAAATCCTTTTCTTGTAAGGATTATTGTTAATCCATTTTCATGCAGGAATTTAATATCAGCCTGAATTCGTTCTGCACGCATTTTCATATTTCTCAAACCGTTTCCGTAATTTATTTTGTCTGGTAAGCCTTTACCGTTATCAATAATCTTCAATTCAAATTCACCATTAACATTTCTAATTTGAACATTGATATGGTCAGTCTCTGAATATTTTGCGGCATTATTAATCGCTTCCTTGAAAATAAGAAAAACATTCTGCCTTATATCAATTGAAATTTTCTTCTTCTGTTCAAACTCATCAACCTTAAAATCAATTTCAATATTTTTATCTTCCAGAAGGTTAAAGGCGAAGTTACGCATTCTGTCAAGTAAATCTCTTGTTGTATCCATCCTTGAATCAATCGACCAGATAATATCATTCATCATACTTACAACTTCCCTTGCCGAAGTTTCAATTTTTTCAAGCTTTGGTTTTATTGCTTCAACAGATTTTCCATAAACAGCCAAGCCTGCATTTGTAGTAATCTTGGTTAATGATGAACCAACCTCATCGTGCAGATCGCTTGCAATTCTGGTTCTCAACCGTTCAACTTCAAGCAGTCTTCTTACACGAATATTGTAAAGGAAAGCAAGAATACCGATTATTGCCGCTGCAATAAGTATTCTGAACCACCATGTCATCCAGTATGGAGGCAGCACAATAATCTTTAATGTTGCACCTTTTCTGTTCCAAACGCCATCATTGTTTGATGCAATTACATTGAAGTAATATGTACCGGGATTCAGATTAGTATAACTAGCAAACCTTTGATGATTTGATGAAATCCAGTAATTATCAAAACCGTTCATTTTATATTTATATTGATTCATTTCAGGGTCCGAATAATCTAACGCTGCAAATTCAAATGATAGAAAATTTTCATAATAAGAAACTATTAATTCATTCTCTCCGGAAAACCTATCGTGTTCAACTTCATCATTCCATATCTTAACTTTGGTAATAACCACAGGTGGGATATAATTATTATTAAAAATCTTTTCCGGCAGAAATGAATTAAAACCATTTATCCCGCCAAAAAACATTTCACCTTTTGAATTCTTAAAAATTGCGCCCTGGTTAAATTCATTACTTTGTAATCCGTTGTTTGAAGTATAATTAGTGAATGTATTATTCTTAATGCTGTATTTCGAAATTCCGTTATTTGTACAAATCCAGAGATTATTTTTTTCATCCGGAAGTATTCCGTAAATGATATAACTTGGTAAACCATCAGCCAATCCAAACCTCTTAAACACTTTAGACTTTTTATCAAATCTATTAAGACCTACATCAGTTCCAATCCATAAGTATCCTTCCTTATCTTCACAGACAGACATTACAGTATTGTTGCTTATCGTTTTTGGATTATTAGGATCATTCAGAAATCTTTCAAACTTTCCTGTATTTCTGTCGAACCTGTTTAACCCGCCTCCGTAAGTGCCAAGCCAGAGATTTCCATCTTTGTCCTCGTATATTGCAAGAACATTATTATTGCTTATGCTTTGAGGATCGGCAGGATTGTTAAGATATCTTTTAAATATTTTCCTTTTTTTATCAAATAAGTTAAATCCGTCTGTGGTACCAATCCATAAATTCCCGGGCCTATCCTTGTATATTACACCCACGCGGTTACTTGATATACTCAAATTATTCTTGCTGTCGGGTTTGTAATGAGTAAACTTGCCAGTCTTTTTATCATAAAGATCTAAGCCATTTCCGTATGTACCAATCCAGATATTGTTTTCATTATCTGCATATAGAGCAGTTACGTAGTTATAATTAAGCGAGTTAGAATTATGCGGATCATTTTTAAAATGCATGAACTTATTATTTTTTCTATCATAAACGTTAATACCTTCATTCTCCATTCCAATCCATAGTAAACCTTCATTATCTTCACAGAACGACCATATAGAATTTTCACTCAGACTATTTTGAACTCCGGGAATATTCTGAACGATTTGAAACCTGTTTGCCGAAGGCGTTAATTTGTTCACCCCACCTTCAATTGTCCCAACCCAGATTACTTCTGAATTATCCTGTAGCAGGCATAGAACATGACTATCACTTAAAGAATTCGGATTACCGGCTTCATTTTTATACGAAATGAATCTTTCTGTTTTGCGGTCAAATAAATTCAGACCGTTGGATGTACCTACCCAAAATCGTTTTTTATTATCTTCAAATATGCCCGTTACCGAATTTCCTGAAATGCAGTTAGGATCGGACTTATTAAAATGATAGGATTTAAATGTTCTTTTAGTAATATCAAATTTCTTCAAGCCGCCGTTTCCGGTAGCAATCCAAAGGATGTTGTCCGGTTCAAGTAACAGATAATTTATTTCATCATCACTTAATCCTGTATCAGAATTTTTACTACTGAAGAATTTTTCAAATTTACCTGTCTTCCTGTCAAACTTATTTAAACCTTTTTCAGTACCAACCCAAAGATTCCTGTTTTTATCTTCCACGATTGATGAAACAATGTCGCTGCTAATTGAAAAGGGATTTGTTTTATTCGGGCAATAGGAAATTAATTTTTTCTTTTTATAATCCAGGTTTAATAATCCGTTTCCTTCTGTACCAAGCCAAAGTTCTCCGGATGAATCGAAGTAAATTGAAGTAACTATGTTATGCTGAAATAAACTTATTGAATCGCTTGACAGGTTAAAATGTGTGAACTTCCCGGTTGTCGGATCCAAAACATTTATTCCGCCACCGTGAGTACCAATCCAGATTTTCCCATCATGTTCCGCTAACTCAAGTACATTATTGTTTGAAAGCGATTTCGGGTTATCAGTCTCATTTCTGAATACAGTAAAAGTATAGCCGTCATATCTGTTAAGTCCATCCTGCGTACCGAACCAAAGGAATCCTTTTTTATCCTGCAGAATGCAATTAACCTGTGATTGCGAAAGCCCCTCATTCATTCCGAGATTTTCAAACCGTAGTTGCTGCGCCTGGGTTGCCGAAATAAATACCAATATGCATAAAATTATTTTTTTCATTCAATCAAGTTTTTGAGACAGGTGGCAATATAAAAAGAATAATCATTTATGCAAAGATTATTATCTTTCATTGTACAATTTTTACTTTTATAATTTTTAACCTAAGGTAAAGCTATTGGGATGCCATATGAAAAAAACAATCCTTGGAATTATAATCTTAGTTTCTTTAATAGGATGTTCCTCTGTTGAGCAAAAAGATTTTTTTGAAGATTTAGCTATTAGCATCAAGGATACGACAAGAGTATATGTTTTTACTAATAAACATTTTGGTTTTTATTATGGTGAAACCAACCAGCAGTTTACTGATGACTGGCAGGGTTGGACATTGAAAGAAAAAAGAATCTTTAATGATTATAAAATCTTTGTTGATGATAACCTTTTGAACAGGCAAACAGCTTTAACCTCAGTATATCCTTATAAAGTGAAGAGACAATTTGAATTTATTACTGAAGAATTTTTCTTTGCTGATAGTCTTGACCTTATAATACTACAACTGAATAACCTGAATACCGATAAAACCACGATTGAGTTACAGGGTTTAAATGCGGATAAAAATTTTTCACAATCCGAAAATGCTTTTTCCACCGGATTAACAGGTAGTTTACCGGGTTATAAGTTCTCTATATTTTCCGATTCAAAAATATCCAAGGCAGATAATGAGTTCGGTAAATTCGAATTTAACACACGCGGCAAGGATTCAATTAAGATTTTCTTTTACATTACAAAAGTAAAACCGGACGTTAAAAGAATAATAGCAGAAAGTAACAATATCATAAATTCAAAAAGAAACCGGTTAGATAAACTGATTAAAGACAGTTATATCAAAACAAATAACGATGAGCTGAATAAAGCAATTGCCTGGGCTAAAATTTCTCTTGATGCTTTAATTACTACACAAAATTATAAAGGGATATGGGCCGGTCTTCCCTGGTTCAATAATAACTGGGGCAGAGATACTTTTATTGCCCTGCCCGGGGCAACTCTTGTAAGCGGTAATTTTAAGGATGCAAAGGAAATTCTTCTTGCATTTGCTGAACACCAGGATAAAAATCCTTCAAGCAAATACTACGGAAGAATTCCAAATTTAATTACTCTGAATAATAAAATTTATAATACAGTTGACGGCACACCATGGTTTGTAATCCAATGTTATAATTATTTTTATTACACAAACGATATAGATTTTCTTAAACAAATTTACCCTGCTTTGAAACTTGCATTTCAGGCTACTCTGAAAAATCATGTAGATGAAAACGGATTTTTAACTCATGGCGACCAGGAAACGTGGATGGATGCGCAGGGACCAGACGGATGCTATTCACCCAGGGGAAACCGTGCAGTTGAAATACAGGCTTTGTGGTATAAACAGGCATTGTACACTTATGAGATTGGTCAGATTCTGAATGATACCTCGTTTAGTAAAAGTTGCCTTTTAGCTGCAAAAAATACTTCACTTAATTTTGAAAAGTTTTTTGTAGATACAACAAAGAATATTATTTATGATAGGCTGGATTCTTATGGGAACAAAGACGAATCAATAAGACCAAACCAGTTCTTTGCACTAAATGAACCTGACCTGTTTACATACTCAGTTACACGATTAAAGATTCTTGGAAATACTTTACCAAAGTTGGTTTATCCTTATGGTGTTCTTTCACTTGCACAGGAAGATATTAATTTTCACTTCTACCATAATTATCCTCCGTATTATCCTAAAGATGCTGCTTATCATAACGGAATAATCTGGCAATGGAACACCGGACCTGTTGTTCAAACTTTATGCGGATTCGGCTTACAAGATTCAGCATGGAATTTAACAAACGAGTTAACC
>CAZIDB010000147.1:0-11622 GCA_964537965.1 uncultured Melioribacter sp.
AACATAACTATACCATCACCAAAACCTGTTACATTATTATATTGTTCAACCCAGGAATTACCACCATCAGTTGTCTTCCAGATTTTCGTATTTACAGCATTTGGATCATTCTGGTCCATACCGGTTATGTAAGCGGTTAATGAATCTAATGCAGAGATATCATACATAGACCAGGTTGAATTGGGTGCAGTTTTCTTTTCCCAGTTGTTTCCACCATCATGCGTTAAAAGAACTGTTCCATCATTACCACAGCACCAGACAATATTATCATCAACAACTGAAAGTTGACGAAGTCTTACAGTAACACCGCTTGACTGACTAATCCATTGAGAATATAGTGTAGTATGAATTAATGTTATTGAAAGGATTAACAGTAAAACATTTTTCATTTAATCACCTTTAACCTTTTATTTGTCTTCAATACTCCCGCAGTCAGAAGTGTTCAATCTTTTTAGATTGCAAATCCATCAATCCTGTTTTGATTGAATTGAAAAAGTGTTTCTCTCCCAGAATACTCCTTCAGTAAAGCCCTGGATTTTTTTATTTTCACCGGCTAATAAAATTCTTTTTTCTGCAAGCAGACAATATTCTTTATTTAACTCAATACCAAGATAATTTCTTTCAAGTTTCTTTGCTACAACAGAAGTAGTACCGCTTCCGAGAAACGGATCGAAAATAAAATCTTCTTTATTTGAGCTGCACAGGATTATTTTAGCAAGCAGTTTCTCACTTTTCTGGGTCGGGTGTGCAGTATTTTCCGGCATTGACCAGAAAGGGATCGTAATATCCGTCCATATATTAGAAGGATGCGTGTCTCTGAAATTTCCTTTAGCAGTTTTATCCCAGTCTTTAGGCGTACCGTTTTGCGTATAAGGAGCAATTACTTTTCGTCTTAGTTTTACAGCGTCAAGATTAAAAGTATATTTATCTGAGAGAGTACAAAACCAAATATCCTCGCTCGAATTTTTCCAGTTTGTTTTTGAGCCACGCCCTTTTTCTCTTTCCCAGGTAATCCTGTTTCTAAGTATAAAATATTTCGAAGCGACTTCATAAATAGAAACCGAGCTAAACCAATCGCCGCATATATAAACTGACGCAGTGCTTTTCAACAAAGGGATGATTGCTTTAATTGTATTGTCAAGCCAGGCCGTATATTTAAGAACATCCATACGGTTGAACTTAAATTCATGAAAGTTTTTTTTAAGATTATATGGCGGATCAAGAAACAACAAGTCGACAAACTTGTCAGGTAATTTCTCCATCCAGTCCAGACAATTTCCGTTTATTGTTCCGGTAATTGGTTTCTTAAATTTTTCTTTTGGTAAATCAGTATGAATTTTTTTCCCCAATAAAACTCTTTCTTCGTATGAAAGTGAGATTGTTTTATTTTTTCCGGATTTAATGTTCATTATAATCTTTCAAATCTCCATCGGTTAAAATGAATAATACTTGATTTGTACTCGAACTGTGCTCATTAATAACAACCATCGCAAATACAGATCAGTTTAAAATATTGAAACACGCACAAAATGAAATTTGAGTGGCAAAATAAAACAACAATGGTTTACAGTCAAATAAAGAAAAATATTTTTGATCCTGATTCCGTCTGGTTCAATTTTAATTTATTCACATAATTCATCTTCAGAAATCTTAGAATTAACAAGTATTCTTTTCTTATTTATAGGAAGGGAAATTTTTGTCCTGCTTGTTTTAATGCTGTAAACCGGGTTTCTTTCTTTGTTTTTAATTTGAAATGAGGGATTTATATCAATGCAAAGCCGCTCTATTCACAATGAACCGATGGCATTATTGTTGAAACAGGAAGGCTAAATTATCGATTCATTAAAGGAGAAAAAAATGGTTATTACCGATGAATGCATCAGCTGTGCAGCTTGTGTAGAAGAATGTGAAAATAATGCAATATATAATGCAGGAGAATCTTATGAAGTAAACGGAGAATCAAAACCGGCTATTTCTGAAGATCATACATTCATTGCACCCGAATTGTGCAACAACTGCAAAACCTGTGTTGAAGTTTGTGCTGTAGATGCAATTGTAGAAGCTGCTTAATAAAAAGTAGATATTGGAAATAAGATCAGCCCTGATTTTTCAGGGCTGATTTGTTTTAAACTAGTTTACAGAATTAATATGCGGTTGAAGTTTACTTAATAAGTGTTGTTTAGGAACTGCCCCAATTACAGCATCCACAAGTTTTCCGTTTTTAAATATCCCTAAAGTTGGAATACTCATAATCCCATAACGCGAAGCAACTTCATAATTATCATCCGTATTTACTTTAACAACCTTAAGCTGATTTTTCAATTCGCCAGCAATTTCCTCAACTACAGGAGCAACCATTCTGCAAGGACCGCACCATGGAGCCCAAAAATCTACCAAGACCGGCAATCCAGAATTTAAAACTTCATTAGCAAAATTACTGTCTGTTCCGGTTACAACATTGTTACCCATTTGTATTTTCTCCTTTTTCGTTTTTCAGTTTGATGATTAATATTTCAAAAGGATTCCGGAATTATTTTACACCCGAATATTTTCTTTTATTAATATTTTGTAAATTGCTAACGAATTTAAGGGCTAACCATGATTAATCAAAAAGTTCTAACTGCTGCCGGAATAATATTCATTTGGATTGGTATCTCACATGCACAGGCACTAAGCGATTCCAAAATTGATTCGGCATATTTCAATGCTAAGAAAGGTATTTATTGGGGTTTATCAAATCTTAACATGAAAAAATCCGGCACAGAAAACGATTTAATTATTAATGACGGAAAAATTTCTTCGGTTAAGATAGATAAACAGGTAAACGGATTTAAAATTTCATCAACCGGTTTCTTTGAAAGTTATGAAGTACAGATAAAATTGTTTAAATCCAATGAAGTCTTAATAAAAGAAGGATTTATCAAACCCGATTCGCTTAAACAGGAAAGCCCAGGAGAGACTTCATCTAAAAAGAAAAAGAAGTAACTATGTATTTAATATCCTAATCACGTCTCTATGAATTTTGTCCGATGCAGCAACAATACTGGAACCGGTTACCGGATCATTTCCATGATAATCAGTAATAGTTCCGCCTGCTCCTCTAATAATTGGAATTAACGCCATCAAATCCCAAACAGACATAATTGGATCAATCATTATGTCTGCAAAACCGGTAGCCACAAGATAATAGCCATAGCAATCTCCCCAGTTTCTATAAAGTTTTACAGATTTAATTAATTTCTCAAACTTATTTTTATCCTGGTACTTTTCAACGTTCAGGTGATCTGTAGTTAGCAGAACTGCCTGAGAAAGATTTTCACACTTGCGGATTTTTACTTTTACAGAATTAAGTTCTGTGGAAAAATTATCGCCAATTAATAATTCATTTAGAATAGGTTGATTAATAACTCCCAGAATTGGTAATCCGTTTTTAGTAAGGGCAATCATTGTTCCAAAAGAAACTGCCCCACATATAAAACTTTTTGTTCCATCAATGGGGTCAAGAATCCACTGGTATTCAGCGCCTTCGTTTACTTTACCAAACTCTTCACCAAGGATGCCATGGTCAGGAAATTCTTTTTGAATCAATTCTCTCATACATTCTTCGGCTTGTTTATCGGCAATAGTAACGGGGGATTGATCTGCCTTATTATCAATAGAAATTTTTTGCCTGAAGTATTTTCTGATGATATTTCCGCTCTCATCAGCCAGAAACTTTGCAAATTTGAAAAACTCTTCCATTTACAACTCAATTTTTATTATGAAATATAAAAAATTTAGTTTTGTTAGCACAGTTACAACTTGGGAAAAAGTATGATGTTGCGTATATTTGATGCACATTTTTCGGAGAGTTGGCAGAGTGGTTGAATGCGGCGGTCTTGAAAACCGTTAAGGATGCAAGTCCTTCCGGGGTTCGAATCCCTGACTCTCCGCAAAAAGTTTGAATCCCTTGAATATTCCATATTTCAAGGGATTCTTTCATATAACATCTCTCACTTTTTAATTATTTCTATTCGTTCTTACTACAAGCCATCAAAACAGACAAACTGTATACTTTTAAAAACCTCTATTAAATGTGCCATTTTCAGAATAATTTTCAACATTCCCAAAAATTAATTTGCTTTTCAAGCAATTGTTAATTATTTATCGATAAATATTTATCAAATAATTCCGCAAGGAATTTGAAATGGAAACAATAAACATCGAGACCGAAATGCTTAAAAATGAAAGCAATTCTTCTGAAGAATTATTAAAAGGACTTAGATTACCGACAATTAGAAGATTTCCAAGATACCTTAGACTGCTGTGGGAATTAGCCGCTGATAGCCGTGACGTTATTTCTTCAGATAAAATTGCTGAAGTTCTAAATCTTGACTCAATTACAGTTAGAAAGGATCTGGCATTTACGGGAATTGTTGGAAAACCAAGAATCGGCTATTCAATTCCCCTTCTAATAAAAGGCATTGAACAAATAATAAAACCGAAGACTCAAACAAATGTAGTTTTGGTTGGAGTTGGAAGTCTTGGAACTGCTCTCTTGGGTTATGCGGGATTTGAAAAGCAAGGATATAGTATTGTTGCAGCATTCGATTCTGACCCTGTTAAGATAGGAACAACAGTTCACAATAAAACCATATTGGGTTTGGACCAAATATTCGAAGTAAAAGGAATAACAGAAAATGATATCGGAATTCTTTGTGTGCCGGAAAAAAGCGCACAGGAAATGGCTAATGTTCTATTGGATATTGGGCTAAAAGCAATATGGAATTTTACCAATACTGAAATAAAAGTTCCAAACGATATAACTGTTTTAAATGAAGATCTTTCATCAAGTCTCATTGTACTCTCAGTTAATATGAAAAGGAATTTTATAAAAGCTAACCAGACTTTGTGAGGAATAGAAATAAAGAAATGAAACATCAGATAAAGATTTGTATGGGTAGTTCCTGCTTTGCAAGAGGAAACCAAAATAACTTAGAGACTTTGGAAACTTTGATGCTTGAAAACAAATTTGAATGCGATATTGAACTTACCGGAAGCCGGTGCGAAAACAGATGTAGCTGCGGACCTAATATTGAAATAGACGGACAACTGTACAACAGACTTGATAACGGAAGCTTGATTGAACTTATAAATAAACTTATCGCTTCAGATATTAAAACAGAAAATGCAAACTTAAAAGAGAATTAAAATGGATCATAATTTTCCTATATATACAGAACAGGTAGAATGCCAGGATTGCTATAAATGTGTTCGTGAATGCCCGGTAAAAGCTATTAAAGTGAATGAAGGACATGCAAGTATAATTTCAAAGTTTTGCACAGCTTGCGGTCACTGCGTTGTTGTTTGTCCGGTAAAAGCAAAGAAAATAAGAGATGATAAATCCCGCGTTGAATTATTACTAAATCAAAACAGAAAAGTATATGCATCGTTAGCCCCTTCCTGGATAACAGAATTTGTGGGAATATCCAAGCATCAAATGATTGAAGCACTTAAACAATTAGGTTTTGCAGGAGTAAGCGAAACAGCAATTGGAGCGCAGGAAGTAACTGCCGGATTAAAGGAATTACTTAACAACTCAGAGTCAGGTTTATTTATTTCTTCTGCCTGTCCTTCTGTTGTAGATTTTATCTCCAAGCATATGGCTAACTACAAAGACAATATTATCAAACTGCTTTCACCCGTTCTTGCTCATTCGGATTTACTAAGAAAGAATTTTGGGAATGATATTGCTGTTATCTTTTTCGGTCCGTGCATCGCAAAAAAAATTGAATCAGATCGTTATCCTGATAAGTTAAATATTTCACTAACATTTCAGGATTTGAAACACTTATTTGAAAGCCATGGTATTGATCCATTTTCTGTTCCATCCAAGCATGAAAGATTTGTTCCTTTTGAAGCTGAAGAAGGCAGCCTTTACCCTATTGACGGAGGAATGATAAAAACAATGGGCGACAATTTGAATGATTCTAATCTTGAAAGTTTAGCAATAAGTGGTTTGGATCATCTTAAATACTATTTGGAAGGATTTGATAACAAAACCAACGATAAAAAGATTTTTATTGAAGCTCTCGCCTGCAAAGGTGGTTGCATAAATGGTCCCTGCAGATCTGGTAAAAGCACTGGTTTAAAAGACAGGTTTCTTATTAAAGACAGTTACAACAAACCAATAACCGAAAGACAAAATACTGTTAAAGTATTTGAAAGCTTAAGACTGCCTGAGATAAAAAATGATATTATTTATTCTGAAGAAAAGATAAACAGGGCGTTGGCTAAACTTGGAAAAATTAATTTATCCGATGAGTTAAATTGCGGAGGATGCGGTTACGATACCTGCCGTTTATTTGCAGAAGCTTTGTTAAAAGGAAAAGCAGAACCGGCTATGTGTGTTTCCTTAATGAGGAAGCAGGCGCTAAAAAAAGCAAATGCAATTTTACGATGTATGCCTTCTGCCGCAGTAATAGTAGATTCATCTTTAAGAATAATTGAGTGCAACAAACACTTTGCAGAAATGTTTGGCGAGGATATGCTTACACTTTATGCAATACTTCCATCATTAAAAGGCGCTTACCTTGAAAAAATAGTTCCGTTCTCAAACTTATTCAAAGCGGCGCTAAGAACCGGCGAAGACCTTTACAGAGAAAATTTACGGGCAGGAGAAAAGCTTATTCATTTAACTCTTTTTACAATTGAACCAAAACAAGTAATTGGAGCGATACTTCAGGATGCGACAGAAATTGAAATGAAAAGAGAAGAAATAGCCAAAAGAGCAAATGAAATATTGCGGAAGAATTTGAACACAGTGCAGGGTGTGGCAAAACTGCTTGGTGAACATATGGCCGATACTGAAATTTTGTTAAGATCAATTGCAAAAGGTTTTACAACACAGGAAGCAAATTCCCAGGAAGTTGTAATTAAGAAGGATACGCAAGGTGAGTGATAATCAATTATTTGTTGAAGTAGATTATGGCCAGGAAAGAAAATACGGGGAAGAAATATGCGGCGATTCTTTTTCATTTAAACAAATACAGGAAGAAGGAAGACGAATTGTTGTTCTTTCTGACGGACTTGGAAGCGGTGTTAAGGCAAATATACTCTCTTGTATGACTGCAGAAATGGCAGTTCGTTTTATTGCAAGTGATATGGACCTGCTTGAATCTGTTAAGGTAATTATGGATGTGCTTCCTGTTTGTGAAGTGAGGAAAATAAGCTACTCAACTTTAACGGTTGTTGATATGCTCATATCCGGTGAAACAAGAATTATTGAAATGGATAATCCTCCTCATATTCATTTAAGAGGGAACAATGTTGTTAGCAATGAAGAATGCCAGGAATTTACTGCCCCCGGCTGGCACAACAGAAAAATAAGAGTATCAAAAATAAATGTTGAGCCGGAAGACCGGATAATAATTTTCTCTGATGGCATAACACAGGCCGGTTTGGGCAGCAAGCAATTACATCTTGGATGGCGGTTAAATGGTTGTACAGACTTTGTTATTTCCCAGGTTGAGAAAGAGAAAAACATTTCTGCCAGAAAGTTAGCTGCAAATATTATTGATGAAGCAATTACGCATGAAGAAGATTACGTTCCGCATGATGATATGACTTGTTCAGTTATATATTTCCGCTCTCCTAGAAGAACAATGGTAATTTCAGGTCCGCCTTTTCATAAAGAACATGACAGGGATTATGCACAGCGCCTTGCAATGTTTCCCGGTAAAAAAATAATCTGCGGCGGAACTACAGCCAATATTATCTCAAGAGAATTATCAAGAGAAATTCACACTTCACTTAAGCGGTTTGGAGATTTACCTCCGGCATCTACTATGTCCGGGATTGATTTGGTAACCGAAGGAATATTAACTCTTAGCAGGACTTACCAAATTCTAAAAGACAGAGATACTATTCACGATCCATCTCCTGCTTCTGCCTTAGCTGAATTATTAAGAGAAAGTGATATTATTGATTTTTATGTTGGAACAAGAATAAACGAAGCACATCAGGATCCTACATTACCAAGAGAACTTGAGATTCGGAGAAACATCATAAAAAAAATTATTCGCATCCTGGAAGAAGAATATTTAAAAGAAATTAATCTGAACTATATATAAACTATTTAAAGAGTAATACAATGAATAAAATTGAAGTAAAGATTTGTATGGGAACAACTTGTTTTATTATGTGCAACGCAGACCTTGAAGATCTTGAACAGGAAATTGCTCCGGCAATTTTGCCTTATATTCAATTATCCGGTTCACCCTGTCTTGGGTTATGTAAAGATGCTCAATTCCATAGAATTCCTTGTGCATTAATTGATGGTAAACCTATTGAGAATATAGATAAGAAAAAACTGCTGGAAGCAATTGAACAAACAGTGACTGAAAGATTTTTGGTGAAGAATAATTATGGAAAGTAATCTTGTTAAAATTCGCAGGGAAATATACGTTAGACTGGCAAAGGCATTTTTCGAAAATACTTTGGAGGAAAAGGTTGACCGCATTCCTTTGGAAATGAGACCTAAAAACGGCGAACTGCTTTCCCGCTGTTGTATTTACAAAGACAGAGCTATGATTAAATACAGAATTATGGCTGCTCTTGGTTTGGGATATGAAGATGAAACTGATGAGTTAACTCCTCTATCTGAATATGCTTCTTTAGCATTAAAGATGAATGTGGAGGACAGACACTTAACAATACTAACAGAATTATGCAGCGCATGCATAAAAACACATTATCATATTACGGAAGCATGCCGCGGGTGTGTAGACAGACCTTGTACTGTAAGCTGCGGGAGAAAAGCAATAACTGTTTCAAATGGTAAAGCGCAAATTAATTATGAGTTATGCGTTGGATGCGGAAAGTGTACAACTGTTTGTCCGTATAAATCAATTATTCGTATTCCTATTCCCTGCGAAGAAGCTTGCCCTGTTGGCGCAATTACAAAAGATGAATTTGGGAAAGAAAAGCTAAACGAAGAAGATTGCATACTTTGCGGCAAATGTTTAAAAGCCTGCCCGTTTGGTGCAATAGCAGAGAGGTCTCAACTAATAAAAGTGTTGCAGTCTTTAACACAGGAAAAACATATTACAGCATTAATAGCTCCTTCAATTATTGGGCAGTTTCCCGGAACTGTAGAACAAATGTACAGCGCACTTTTAAAACTTGGTTTTAAATCTGTTCTGGAAGTTGCAGTTGGAGCGCAGAAAACTGCAATTGAAGAGACAAACGAATTTAACGAAAAGATGAATGCCGGAGCACAATTTATGACAAGCTCGTGTTGTTCTGCATATGTTTTAGCCGCAAACAAACACATTACAAAGTTGCAACCTTTTGTTTCCAAAACTCCCTCTCCAATGATTTTTGCCGGAAGAATAGCAAAAGGAAATAATCCGAAAACAAAAACAGTATTTATTGGTCCCTGCCTTGCAAAGCGCAAGGAAGCATTTAATTCGGATTCAATAGATTACACACTTACTTTTGAAGAACTTGGTTCACTGTTTATTGCAAAAGATATTGACGTGGCAGAATGTGACTCCATCAATTTACCAGACCACTCAACTAAAGAAGCAAGACTTTTTGCAGTATCTGGCGGTGTAGCCGGAGCAGTTGGGCATTGTATTAATTCAAACATTGAATTTAAACCCTGCATTATAAATGGGTACAACAGGCAGGAACTAAAACAGTTACCCGGAAAACTATTCAACCAAAAGCCGGGTAATTTTATTGAAGTAATGACTTGCGAAGGCGGTTGTATTGCTGGTCCCGGTGTAATTGCAAAACCAAACATTGCAAGTAAAAGTGTTGAACGTTTTGCAGGAAAAGCCGAACCAACTCTTAAAACAGAATAAGCAATATTTCATCTGTCAAAATCCGGTAAATTTAAAATGAAAAAGATCCCGCCAATGCCGGGATCTATTTTTTCAAGATTTAAATTTTACTTGAAATTCTTCTTGCTATAATCAGTAACGTGGATTTCTCAGTATTCATTAACTTACTTCATTAAACACATCTTTCTTATCTGCAAATTCCCATCAACATTTAGAATAAAAAAATATACCCCACTGGAAATATTTTTCCCGTCAAATACAACCTCATAATTCCCTGCCGGTTTTTCATCATCAACTAAAACTGTTATTTCGTTTCCCAGAACATCAAAAACTTTAAGGCTTACTTTTGATGCTTTTTGCAAGGAAAATTTTATTCTTGTTGCCGGATTAAACGGGTTTGGAAAATTCTGGTAAAAATTAAAATCATTAGGATTGAAATGCGTCTTTTGTCCAACTGATGTTGTACTTATAAAGACACTGTCTTCTATTGTAGTTTTATTTCCTGATGAATCAACAGGAGTAAGATTATAGATATCATCTCCGTCAACATCATTTAAAGAATCCGGGGAAAATAACAGATGATTTTTTGTTCCTGTTTTCCAATTGCCTAATAATTCAGATTCAGAAGTTCCATCAGTTTTATAAATCTTTGCGCCATCCAAACTTGCTTCTTCATCTAATCCAACCCCGGTTATATCAACCACATAAAAATCGAAATAACTTCCTGAACTATCTGAAATAAAACTCACATCAATTATAGAAGGAGGAGTAATATCCATACTATCTGCACCAAACTGCGCAAGCTTTTTATAATAAGTGTACGAATGAATTGCATGCCCGGAATAACTTTCATTACCCCTGTAATGCTTGTCTACTCCATACAACATACTTTCCATGTTCCCCCAGCCTTCTTCGTTAAAACTTGTAGTCTCAGTATCCAGTCTTTTGTCTCCACACCAATAATTACTTTTTTGCCGGGGAAAGTATTAACATAGTTTATTTCATCCTGGGCATCATTAATTATTCTCGTTTCATCATCAACATAATCCATCATTGCAACATAATCCACAATGTTAATAAGGTTTTTAAGATAATCCATTCCGGGTTTGCTATCGTACCATCTTGGAATGGCCACTCCGAATTAAGTGCCGTCATTAACCGAATCCACCATTCCTTTCATCTCCGTAATAAAACTAACAAAGCTGTTCCATATTTCCAGCCTTGTACTCGCATCAGACCATCCGCTTAAAAGATATGGTTCAACATCATATTGAATTCCATCAAATTTTTCTTCGGGGGTTAATGCTTCAGCATTAAATTTAAGTACATATTCAAGCCTTTGCCTTCCGGTACTTTGATTTGTTGCTGCCCAGTCAGAACTTCCGTCAAGATATTCTATTTCAATTCCCAGTTGATGCGCCTCTTTTATAAAAGTATGAAGCTTTACTCTTCTGCCTGAATCTGCTCTTACATATACTGGTGAATAGAAATAAACTCTGTTTATTGGACGAGGGTTTGTTGAAATAACATTTTCATTATCTGAACCGGGAGGATTTTGGCAGAAGTAAAAAAACTCCTGCCGCACTGTTGTGTTAATTATAATATTGGTAGATTCTCCCCAAAGCCATATTGCCCTAACATCCTGGCAACTGTTATCAATAGTTAATAAGGATAAAAACAAACAACACAGGAAAAAACTTTTTTTCATCTGATACTCATCTATAATTCATAAAAATGAGAGATGCCAAACATTAGTCTGGCATCTCTAACATTTTTCAATTGCAAAACATTATTT
>CAZIDB010000148.1:0-11583 GCA_964537965.1 uncultured Melioribacter sp.
CTGCGAAATCTAAAAAAGTAATAAAACCTGCGAAGAAAAAAAGTAAGAAGAAATAAGGAGTAAATAATTTGAGTAACAGAACTTTAGCAATATTAAAACCAGACTGTGTAAGAAAAAATTTAATAGGAAATGTAATCGCAAAGATTAATGAAGCCGGGTTTAAAGTTAAAGCAATGAAAATGACCCATCTTACGAAGGAATCGGCAGCCGGGTTTTACGAAATACATAAACATCAACCATGGTTTAATGATCTTATTAGTTATATGACTTCAGGTCCTTGCGTACCGATTGCGCTCGAAAAGGATAATGCTGTTGCAGATTTCAGAAGACTTATCGGCGCTACTGATCCATCGAAAGCTGATGAGGGAACAATAAGGAAATTGTACGCAAAAGATAAAACTGAAAACATTGTTCATGGCTCTGACTCCGATGAAAACGCGGCAATTGAAATTTCACATTTCTTCTCCCGTAAAGAATTACTTGAGAATTATAACAACTAAACCTGTAGAAATATGAGATCAATAAAATATTTTTTAAGCATACTCCTTTTAACTTTTTCAACCTCTGTCTTTGGACAAAATATAGTTGCTAAACGCGTGTGGGTTGGTGCAGAAGTTTTGGTTAAGGATAGTCTTGAGCTTATCCAGGGAAAGAGAATTGGAATTGTTACAAACCATTCGTCAATCGTATTCAACAAAATGCTGTTAGTTGATACGCTTGCAAAACGAAATGACGTAAAAGTTGTTGCTCTCTTTGGACCGGAACATGGCATCAGGGGTGATAATGCAGACGGAGCAAAAATAGTAAACGGCAAAGACTCGGTTACCGGAATTCCTGTTTACTCATTGTATGGTGAAATAAACAAACCTACAAAGGAAATGTTAAAAGATGTTGACATTTTACTTTTTGATATTCAGGATGTTGGAGCACGGTTCTATACTTACATCTCAACACTCTTCTATGCTATACAGGCTGCTGCAGAAAATAATATTCCAATAATAGTTTTGGACAGACCAAATCCTATTGGCGGGTTAAATGTAAACGGACCAATACTAAAGCCGGAACTGAAATCATTCGTTGGGATTGCACCAATACCAATTATGCACGGAATGACTATAGGAGAATTAGCTGAGTATTTTAATAACCCGGAGTTGCTTGGTAACAATCTTAAAGCAAATCTTTCCGTTATTAAAATGAAATACTGGGATAGAAAATTTTATTATGATCGTTGTAAACTAAACTGGGTAAAACCTTCTCCCAACATTTCTTATATACTTACCGCAATTGTTTATCCCGGAATGTGCCTGCTTGAAGGAACAAACATTTCTGAAGGACGCGGGACTGAATTTCCGTTTCTGCTTTTCGGAGCGCCATTCCTCAATAGTAAAAAAGTTATAAGTGAATTGAAAAAACAGAACCTTGTTGGTATTGAATTAAATCCCGAAACATTTATTCCGAAAGAAATTCCGGGTGTTGCTTCAAATCCGAAATATAAAGGAGAGTCTTGCCAGGGTATAAAAATAATAGTAAGAGACAGGTATAAATTTAATCCTGTAAATTTTGCCGTAAAGCTTTTATATGCTCTAAATAAAGTTCATCCAAAGGATTTCAAGTTCAAAGATTCCAGGTTTGATAAGCTTGCCGGTGATGCCAAATTAAGAGAGATGATTCTTGAAGGAAAAAATCCGGACAGTATTATTAAATCATGGCAAAAAGAACTTGATAACTTTATTCAAATAAGAAATAAATATTTACTTTACTAAGAGAATAAAATGAAAAATTTATTAATTATAATCATTGCTTCATTGTTACTTATAAGCTGCGGTAAAAATGATAAACCGTTGGACAAAAAGATAAGTGACAAACCCGATACTTCAGGCGTACTAAATGTATCTAAGGATGATGCCCCGCCTTCAAATGTTAATTTAGTTTATCAGTTGAAGAAAGATAATTCATACCTGTACAGGCTTACATCTCTTTCAACAACATTACAGAATGTAATTTCCGATTCAACAATGAAGAACACTGTTAAGCAATCAATAACTTATGTTTTTAAAATGGATGTTAATGAAGTTGAATCAGATAATGTAATGGATATTAAAATTAATATTCAGTCAGTTAAATTAGATGCTACAGCTAACGGGCAGAAATATAAATATGAGTCCGGTGCGAAATTAGATTCAACAGAGCGCTTAAGATATGTTGAATATGAAGCTGTATTAAACAATCCTTTTTCGATCAGGCTGGATTCCAAGGGCGAGATTCTTGAAGTTTACAGGCTTGATAAAATTGTAAATAAATTTTTGTCAATCCAGGGTGTGCTCGATTCTGTTACCGCCGCACAGAAAAAAGAATTCCAGACAAACATTGCTGAAACAGCAATCAAACCTTTGTTACAACAGATATTCAGAATTCTGCCCTCAAAAAATGTCGGCAAAGATTCTATCTGGTCAAATCAATACAATACACGCTTAAGCGTATTTGATGTGACAAACATTGCAAAGTATAAGCTAAAAGATTTTGTAAAACTTGAAGACAATCGTTTAGCAATAATTGATGCAGGACTTGAAATTATTGCAAGAGGGAAAAATAAAGTTTCCGAACAAGGTGTAAACTATGACTTTAAAACTCCTGAAGCTACCGGAAGCGGCACAATATATTTCGATCTTACCAAAGGTTGCGTTGTAAAAGCAAAGACAACTTCAAAATTGAAAATGTCTATGACTATGCAGATGCCCAAAAGTCCGAGAGGGCCTATGAAAGCTACGCGAAATGACTATGTTGAAAATACGAATGTGCTGGAATTGTTATAAAAATTATATAGGGAAGACAAAAGTTTTGTCTTCCCTTTTCATCGTTTCATTAACCTTCTTTATCTTTCCCCAATAGTTTATAAAGTCCGTAACCAAGAATTGACAAACCAATTAACCCACCGGTAGTTTTAAGCACTTTGGAGTTAGCCAAATCTTCTAGATGAATTCCGGTACCCGTTTGTTTCATTTCTCTGTCGTTATAAATTGAATCCATAAACTCAACCCTGTCTTTAAGGGATTTAAAAGCAATTGTCACGCTTGTACCGTCTCCGCTTGGAGTAAATTTAACAGCGCATTTTTCCTCGTCTGTCTCGTCAATTTTATCATAATTCTCAAATTCCCATTTACCGTTAAAGATGCTGTAATTAACCACGCTGCGTTTCTCGCGGGAGTATAACGGATCGCTGAAAACCATCACCTTCTTCCCTTTTTCATTCACAACTAATTCCGGTTTACCGGATGATTCTTCTGTCATTTCCTGTTCTTCAGCAGAAATGGATTCTTTTAAAGGCTGAGCTTCTTTTGCCTTTTCACTTAACAAGTCTTTAGGTTTCTTATTTTTTTCCATGGCTGATTTCCTTATATATAATCCTAAATTCAACAGTAATAATATTAAAATTGAAAACGTTATACAACACAGCTTAATGACGATTAATTATCTGAATGAAAGCAAAAAAATCAAGACAATATTTTTGATTTAGCAGGAAAATTATTCTTTTATTTATTTGTTAACTGATATTCGTTTGGGACATCAAGAGGAGTTTTTACAGGTGAATAAGTATAAAGTGTTATTGGTTCTTTCTTTCCTTTCACATTAATCCGGTTGTAGAACTTAAATGCTTTAGTACTTTTAAGTCTTGAATAAGTAGCTTCAGTGATAGTTATTTCATTTGGCGGCACCATTTTTTCAATATTGTAAGCTGTATTTACAACGCTGCCAATTACAGTAAGTTCCTTCCTGTCAACCGGACCAATATCTGCCTGGATTACATTTCCGCTGTTTACTGCAATTCTTATCTCAATAGTATCTGCCATTTCCCTTTTATATCTTTCATTTAAATCTTCAAGTGTAAAAAGAATTTTACCGGCTGCATTTATCGCATCATTTGCATCGACAAAAACAGCCATAACTGCATCGCCAATATATTTATCAATGTCGCCGGAATTTTCTTTTGTTATCAATTCGCAGATGCTGAAAAACTCATTTAGCAATTTTGCTGTTTCCTCCGGTGTGTGCCTTTCTGAATAATCAGAAAATCTTACGACGTCCAGAACCATAATTGTAAGATCGCGTTTTCCGGATTTCGGTTCATTACCATTCAATAATAAATCCTTAACTCTTTGAACCGTTGCAGAAGAAACATACTTCGAAATAAGATTATTATACTTTTCCTGTAGTATTCTGAATTCTTCTTCTTTAGAGATATCCCTGAACACTTCGATTGCAGCAATGATATTACCCTTTTCATCTTTGATTGGGGAAATATGCGACATCACCGGAATGCGTTTGCCGTTTTTAAGTAAAGGGTATATCTTCATCTTTACTACTTCACCAGATTTAAGAGTTCTTGCCATCGGGCATCCAAGTTCACAAATCGGAATTCCGCTTTCATTAAAGTGATTAAGGATATCCTCCGAACATCTGTACCCGAGGACTTCATCAATCTTATAACCGGTTATATCTTCAGCCCCTTTATTCCAGAAAATAATGCGGCGGTTCTGATCCACAATATAAACGCCGTCCGTTATTCCGTTAAGTACATAGTCAAAGATTGTTCCCTTGTCCAAAATTTCATTCAGTAAAAATTCTGCCATTCCAAACCTGCCTATCCTTTAAGATAAATAAACTTATAAGAGAATAACTTGAATGATAAATTTTGGTGAGTTGGCGACACTCCTCAAATTTATCCGGTTCTAATCCAGCACTACTGTGCTTAATTAATTAAAACACAAATCCAAATTAAAGTCAAGAAGTTTTACAAGAAAAATTAAAAATTGTAAAATTTGGAATAGATGTTTTCGAAGTCCCAGCCTTTCTGATTCAGGGAGGTTCTGCATCGATAGATAAAATCCATTATTGATTCAATTGGAACAGCACGGGCAATTCCGTATTTAATATTTACGCGCCTGTCCACGAAAGTCTCACCACTGTATGGTACCAACGGATTATGCTTATTGTAATTAAATTCCTTTGAAGGTCTTAAGACATATTCATAATCTGCAAAAATAGTTTTTATCATTCCTACCATTTCAAAATTCGGTACGCCGTCCCTTATTGCCAGTATTATTCCACCGCTGAATCCCTCATTAAAATTTGCATCCAAAATAAAGCTGCCGGTTTTATCTCTATTAGGACTGCTTACCAAGGCTTTTGTAAGAGTTTTATATCCCATCGGATAACCTAAAATATAAACGAATGAGCCCCAGTCTAATTCACGCGCCTTACCAAACGGATAGGTAAATTTTGAAACAGGCAGTATTATTTGCCGCTCAAATTTTTTACCCAGTATTGCCACATCCAATTCTTTATCCATTTCAAGAATATCAAGATGTCCGCCTTCCGGTAAATCGGGTACAAAAATATCCTGCCTCTGTTTTATAAGTATGCCGTTTATAAAAGAAGTATAATTGCCGAGTGAATCACTGCTGTACGAATATAATGTATCATCAAAGGAAACTACGTGTGCACATGTTAACAAGGCCACCTTACCATTTTCATTATAAAAAACCAGACCTGTACCGGCGGCAGTTTTTTCTGTTGATCCTTCGTGTGTTGAAGCAAGTTCCATCAGAGAATCGGTTAATTCGCCTTTTTTAATTTTATACTTTTCATTTATAAAGTACACTTTATAATAAGCGATTGTATTAATAAATTTTATGGATTCGCTAATATCTTCAAGTTGATCTGAACAGCTTTTATAAGGGAATTCCGAATCATAACGACCATCTATTAAAAGCGGGTAAGCCTCTTTATAAACACTTGAAGATGAACAGGAAAGAAACATTAAAGCAGGTAAAAAAAACAATACCGTAAAAACGAAGGTTCTTTTTTTCATATTTTTCCCTTTAAATTCACAAAGGAAATTACAGAATCTTTTTTTAAGATTCTAAACAGAACAAAGATTATTATTTGTTTTGAAAGGCACAATTTAAAATTTTATAAACCAATTTTGCCGTAAGAAAATCGGATGAAGGATTTCCTTTTTGCGGGGCAAGTTCAACAACATCAAATCCAATAATATTTTTTTCTTTACCAATTGACTTGATAAGATTTATTGTTTCATCCCAGAATAAACCGCCCGGTTCGGGAGTTCCGGTTGCGGGTAAAAGAGAAGGATCGAAGGCATCAACATCGAAAGTAATAAACACGTTTTCATTTAACGAATTTACTACTTCTTTCTGCCAGTCTTTATATTTTCCAGTTCGCAAATCCCGCGAGTAAAATGTTTTTACTTTATTTTTCTTTATAAATTTGGCTTCATCAATACACTGGGCGCGGATTCCAACCTGTACTATATCATTTGTAAGTTCGGAAATTCTTGCCATAACAGAAGCATGCGAGTAGATGGAATTTTCATAGCTTTCCCTAAGATCGGAATGAGCATCAAATTGGAGAATGGAAAGATTTTGAATTGTTTCTACAAAGGGCAAAACTGTTGCAGATGAAATTGAATGCTCTCCACCCAGAACAACAACAAACTTTTTTTTACTAAGCAACTCTCTTACAGTCTGAGCGATTAAGTTTAATGATTTTTTAATTGACAGCTTTTTAAAACTGATTGGCTTTAAAGTGGCAATACCTTTTTCAAAAACAAGTTCACGATCAAATTCTTCATCGTAAAACTCAACGTAATGAGACGCTTCAAGAATTGCTTTAGGACCATTAGCTGTGCCTTTGCCGTAACTAACAGTCTTTTCAAAAGGGGCAGATACAATTACAATCTGTGAACTATCAAGACCGGAATATTTATCTTCGATGCCAAGGTAATTAGATTTTATTCCAAGTGATTTCATTTTTTTTCTTTGTTCAGATAATTTGAAAATGTAAAAATTTTAAATATGTCCATTTATTCCATGCCTTAACAGAAGATATTTATCTTCAGCATCTTGTAAAGAATCAAACCAAAAACTTTCCTTCTTAAAACAAATACTTAAAAAATACGCTTTCCGTTGTACAAGAAACTTTGCAGTATCATACTGTAAAATTTTAAGGGAGACATTTTTAGATTTAACTCCCTGTATAAAGCGGAATCCACCTTCAGCTTTATCTGCTTCCATGCTTACCCTCAAAAAGAAAAAATAAATAAACTACTTAATGTTTATCATCAAGATTAAGGAAATGACCAAGCTTATCTCTTTTTGTCTGAAGATATTTTCTGTTAGTTTCGTTTGGTTTAATTTCCAAAGGAACACGTTCAACAATCTCCAGCCCGTATCCTTTAAGACCAACAATTTTTTTGGGATTATTCGTAAGCAACCTCATCTTCTGAACTCCCAAATCAACTAAGATCTGTGCACCTATTCCATAGTCACGAAGATCGGCATCAAAACCAAGTTCTTCGTTCGCTTCAACCGTATCTTTGCCCATATCCTGCAAAGCGTATGCTTTTATTTTATTCAACAGACCAATACCTCTGCCTTCCTGCCGCATATAAATAAAGACGCCTTTCTTTTCTTTCTCAATTCTTTCAAGCGCAGCATGAAGCTGATCGTGGCAATCACATCTAAGTGATTGAAAGATATCACCTGTAAGACATTCGGAATGAACACGCACTAAAACAGGTTCACCCGGTTCAATTTTTCCCTTCACAAGGGCGACGTGTTCTTTGTTGTCAATTAAACTTTTATAAAGATATAATTGAAATTTTCCTTTCTTTATCGGAAAATTAATTCCAACTTCCCGAACGACCAATTTATCTTTCTTAATTCTGTACTCAATCAATGAAGCTACGGTCAGAATTTTCAGTTTAAATTTTTCAGCAATCTTTACAAGATCAGGAACTCTTGCCATTGTACCATCATCATTAAGAACTTCGCATAGAACACCAATGGGTTGCAGTTTTGAAAGTCTGCAAAGATCAACAACCGCTTCGGTATGTCCTGCTCTTCTTAATACTCCCTCATCAAAAGCTCTTAAAGGAAAAATATGACCTGGTTTCGCAAAGTCAGGTTCTTTTGCTTTTTTATCTGCAAGTTTTTTAATTGTCGTGGCTCTGTCTTTTGCTGAAATACCGGTTGTTGTACCTTCTTTAGCATCAACTGTAACTGTAAATTGTGTACCGTGCAAAGCAGTGTTGGAATCTACCATTAATCCAAGTCCAAGCGCATCCAAACGTTTACCGGACATTGGGGTACAGATCATTCCTCTGCCATGCTTAGCCATAAAGTTTACAATCTCAGGAGTAACAAATTCTGCAGCACAGACAAAGTCACCTTCGTTCTCACGTTCCTCGTCATCAACTACAATAATTACTTTACCCTGCTTGATGTCCGCAATGGCTTCTTCAACTGAACAAAACATAATATTAACTCTTAACAACTGAAGCTATTGCTGATTTATCAAATTTAACTTTCACATTATCGGCAATCTGAACGAGATATGTTTTTTCTTCAATTCCTACTATGGTACCATGCATACCGCTGCTTAAAACTACTTTATCACCTTTCTCTACGGCACTAAGCATTTTTTCCCTTTCTTTTGCGCGTTTCTGCTGAGGTCTTATAATCATAAAATAAAAAATTGCAAAAATTGCACCGAACATAATTAATGTACTAACCATACTACCACCGCCGCCACCTTGTGGAGCCATTGCAAAAATAATATTCATTATTCCTCCTAAAAAGAATTAATATTGACTGATAATTTATTAACTAATTTATTTTTCCATTCAAAAAAAGAACCATCCAGAATTCTTTTTCTTGCTTCTGTAACAAGACTTAAATAAAAATAAAGATTATGAATGCTTGCCAGTTCAAGAGCTAAAATTTCCTTAGCTATAAAAAGATGTCGCAAATATGCTCTTGTAAAATTCCTGCAGGTATAACAATTACAATCTTTATCAACCGGATTAAAATCATCTTTATATGCAGCATTCCTCATAGAAAGAACACCCGACCAGGAAAATAAGTTTGCATTACGAGCATTTCTTGTCGGCATTACACAATCAAACATATCAACACCACGCTCAATCGCTTCAAGGATATTTTCAGGTCTGCCGACTCCCATCAAATATCTTGGTTTTTCTTCAGGCAGAAAATCTGTTGTAAAATTAACAATATCATACATCTCTTCTGTGGGTTCACCTACTGCAAGTCCGCCAATTGAATAGCCGTCAAAATCCAGTGCAACCAATTCTCTTGCGGATTGTTCCCTTAATTCTTTGTACGTACTTCCCTGTACTATTCCGAACAAATATTGTTCTTTACCGTAAAGCGGAGAAGAATTAACAAAAGCTTCTTTATTCAGAACCGCCCACTTAGATGTCAGATCAGTAGATTTTTTTGCATACTCAAAATCGCATGGATATGGTGTACATTCATCAAGCGGCATCATAATATCCGAACCGATGCTGCGCTGAATTCCAATTACCTTTGCAGGGGTAAAGAAATGATTTGAACCATCTAAGTGCGACTTAAATTCAACTCCGTCTTTTTTAAGTTTACGCAGTTCCGCAAGGCTGTAAACCTGGAATCCGCCGCTATCAGTTAAGATTGGTTTATCCCAGTTCATAAACTGATGTAAGCCGCCTGCTTTTTCCAGAATTTCCGTACCGGGTCGCAAATAAAGGTGATATGTATTTGAAAGAACAATCTGAGCACGAATTTCATTTGCCAGCAATTCCTGGTTAACAGCTTTTACTGTTCCCTGGGTACCTACCGGCATAAATATCGGCGTTTCAACTTTACCATGGTCTGTGTGGAAAAAACCTGCTCTTGCCTTAGTATTTTTATCTTTACATTCTACAGAAAACTTTAACAAAGCAACCTTTAAATGACATTAATCTGATTTTTTGCGTTCAAATTTACGGGAATTTTTGCTGAAGTGCTATAAATTTAACGGTAACTGTAATTTTCCTTAATTCACCGCTAATAATAGAAATTAACAAAGGATTTATCCGTGGATTTGGAATTTCCAATATTTTGTATTAATCATTTCATCTATCACCTCTGCCATAACGTTCGCCTTGCCTGCTATTGTAGGTTGTGGTCAGTTCTATTATTATGAAATGTTTATTCTCTTCTTCAATATCGGAATTTAGTGAACAAGGTCACCACTTTAATTTACAATGGGAATAGACTTTCTTCGCGGGAAATATTTTCAGTTCCTGAATCTTAAATTAATATTGTCGGCTAAAACCCACATTTTAACTAATCTCAAAACTTTTAAGTATAAATGGTTTTGCTTTCTCTAAGTCTTCACTATTTCTTATCCTTATTTCAAGATTACCTAACCCGTGATGACCAATCTTTGAAACGTCTCTTGTAAATCCTTTCTCAAACTTTACAGTTCGTAAATCTGCATGAACCCACATTTGAATTACATCCCCCACAGGTTGAAATGCGAACGATGCAAATGTTTTTATCTTCTTAAAAGCGAAATACCATCTCATCTTTTTAAGCTGAATTCCTTCCCCAAGGTTAAATATAAACTGGCTTAATTCATCAAACCGGTTTTTCAAATCATCGGTACAGCTCTCATAAAACTCTTCAACGGTTTTGTACTTATTCTTTCCTTTAACTTTTTTATTTGATGTTCTGGCAGAAGCTTTAGCATTATCGCTTTGCGACTTTGCATTTACAAGTTCAAATAATATCAGGTCATCAAACTTCTTGTACCGTATAAGCTCTATATTCCTGTTTATCTGCTCAACTGCGTGACTATCGTACTTTGTATAATCTCCGGCTATACATATTACTCTTGCATTTTCCCACTCAATATTTTCAGCCGCCTCGTTACCTTTTGTTTTCATTACAAGCAGTTTGAATTCTGCTTTATGGTCAAGCAGCCAATCCAGGTAATACAATCCCTGGTTAACAACATTCTCATTTAATGCACGCTTATACTCAATTATAACCGGACAATTATTTTCATCAACACCTAATGTATCAATCCTGCCGGCATGTTTTTCGCCCGTGCTGTATTCTGTTGCAATAAATGAAACTCCCAGGAATGTTTCCAGGTGCTTCTCAATTAATAGTTGAAGAGCCTTTTCAATTGTAACAGATTTACCTTCAAGTTCTGTTACTTTGTTCTTTGTAATGTTAAACAGTTTAATGTCGGACATAATTGATTCATCCTTTATCTGTTATTAATCTCGTTTGTTTCCACCTCTTCTTATTAAAGAAAAGGATCGAGACGTTAGGTAGTGTATTTCTTTTTCTATTTTCTTAAATGCTTCATTTGGATTTCCAAATATCTCTTCATTTTTAATTCTTAAAAACATTATTCCGTACATCTTCAGGTGCTTTTGTCTTTCAATATCATGTTCTTTCTGTTCGGGCAGTTCATGAACATCTCCGTCAATTTCCACCGCAAGTTTTATTTCAGGCGAATAGAAATCTATTATAAATTTATCTATCGAATATTGTCTTCTGAATTTTATATGCTCTGTTTTTCTGTTTCTTAAATAACGCCATATAAGTTTCTCTGCCATGGTCTGATCTTTACGAAGCTGACGACGTTTGACTTTTTCAGTAGTTCTGTTAAAGTGCTTTGTCATTTCCACTCCTTTTAACCTCACCCGGCTTCGCCACCCTCTCCTTAATAAGG